>NZ_JBFSUR010000014.1:0-128081 GCF_041467535.1 Vibrio sp. 10N.247.311.47 | reverse complement strand
GAAGGTCTGTAGCGCTTGGAATGGATTTCTTGAGTGCAAAGATCGCGTCACAAAAATGTGTACAAGAGATTGGATTGACCTGATCAGTTAATTTTCCGGATTGGTATAATATACGCCATTAGCAAAGCCGCGGATTCTCCTACTTACCAAAACAGCGCGTGTTGGGAGTCTAAACCTCCAACCTTTCCATATACTAAGCCTCAGCAGAAATACTGGGGCTTTTTTGTATCTGCTGCTTCTACGAAGTAATGTTGGGATAACTAGGCGCTCCTAGCTCACCTGCGTGCTCGAATCTCCGGAGTGCCTACTCATTCCAGCCTTGCCATATTTAAGACTCTAGTCTGCACGTCTCGGCAGAAATGCTAGCGCTTTTTATTCCTGTCATTTTTACAAGTATCACTTGAAGTACCATGTATTCCTTTAGCTATCTCTATCGAACACTGATTTAGTGCAGCCTTGCTGTATTTAATGACTTAGTTCAAAGCTAAAGCTTTCTGTTCACCACTCATCTAGCTCCGTAGTCCTGTTAATAACTAACGCTATTCTAGCGAGACGTTGAGTCCCGTTATTTTTGTTTCCAGGTGAAAGGTGAAGCCTTTCGATTGAAGCTTATATAACTTGAGAGTGGGTTATTGGGTAGACTAACGAGTGAGCAGAAGAACGAGTTCTCAGTATGACTTAACCTTCTGAACGAGTTCTGGCCAAATTTAGTGCTCCCCCGAAATTAAGGCTTTCGATTACTCCAATAATAGTGGTATCAAATATCGATATGAGCTCTATGTTCCACGCATACCTTTCAGCGATAGCTTCAGTATGGGAATTGGTGAGTTTGACTTCCATTGGGTATAAAAAAGGCCACCTAAAGTAGGCGGCCTTGGTTGATCTATCTAGGTGTTAATCTAGCTCTTTCTCTGCTTGTTTTGCTTTCTCTATCATAGGAGTGATAGTTGAGCCTTGAACCAGAATAGAAAACACAACAACGGCGTATGTCATGACAAGGATTATCTCTTTAACATCGATTGCTTTGTCTTCAATTACCCAGATACCTGAAGGGATTGAAAGTGCCATGGCTAGTGCTAAGCCACCGCGTAAACCACCCCAAGTTAGAATCTTAATCGACCACGGGTTGTAAGTTCTAAAGCGTTTAAATCCGATGTAAGACAAGAAAACACTCAAGTAACGTGCACTCAATACTAGAGGGACTGCGAAAGCCATTAAGATCCAATCTTCTTGGTGGAATTTGAATAACAGCATCGACATACCAATTAGTAGGAATAATACGCCGTTTAAGAATTCATCTATCAATTCCCAGAAATGATCTAAGTGATCTTCACTCTCTTTTGAGAATCCGATAAAGCGAGTCCAGTTACCAATCATGATACCTGAGACCACCATCGCTAATGGTCCTGATACATGTAGAACTTCAGCAAACGCATAACCAGCAGTTGGAATGCCGATGGTTAATAGCAACTCCATCGAGTGGTCGTCGGTGTTGCTGATTAGGTAATGGAATACAAGACCTAAAACAAAACCGTAGACGATGCCGCCAATTGCCTCTTGAACGAATAGCATGGTCACACTACCGACGGTTGGCGCTTCTGTGCCGAATGCGATAGTAAATAGGGTTACGAAGATAACTAAGCCAAAACCATCGTTGAATAGAGATTCTCCCTCGATTTGAGTAGAGATTCTTCTGGGAGCGTCGAGTTTCTTTACTATTGCTAGCACGGCGATGGGATCGGTTGGAGAGATTAGCGAGCCAAAGAGTAGGCAGTAAATCAGATCAAATTGAATACCGATGAACTGGCAAAACCCGTACAGCACAAAACCGATAAAGAATGTTGAAAACAGCGTAGCACCTAACGCGAGTACTGTTATTTCCCATTTCTGGTCTTTTAGGTTTGGTAATTTGATTCCCAAACCGCCTGCAAATAGTAAGAATCCTAATATCCCTTTTAGAAGGAAATCTTCAAAATTGATACTGGCAACGGTCTCTGAGGCAATGTCTGCCAATTGGAACCAATTATTTTGTCCCGCAATGATAATCAATAGAGATAACATCATTGAGCCAGCTGTGATGGCGATGGTTGTCTGCATTTTACCAATTTTTGTATTCACGAAAGCAATAAGCATGGCTGCAGCGGACAAGAAGCATAAGGTGTAATAGACCGACATTGGGATTCCAACATGTAACAAAGTATGAATATGAATTTTCGTTGTCTCATGCTCAAATAGCAAACATTTTTTTGTCATGACTCAGTAATCAATTTCCTTTTTTAGACGTCTAGACTCCTTTTTAATGTGTGATAGGATGGAGGGATAATTAAAGGAATGAGGTTGTACCGTGGGAAGTAATGTAAGGCAAAAGATTGACGCTCTGTTGAAGCAACGAATTTTACTGATTGATGGTGGCATGGGCACCATGATTCAGGATTATAAATTGGAAGAGCAAGACTATCGTGGTGAACGCTTTGCTGATTGGCACAGTGACTTGAAGGGCAACAATGACCTTTTAGTTCTTACACAGCCTAAGCTTATCAAAGATATCCATATGGAGTATTTGGAAGCTGGGGCTGACATCCTCGAAACCAATACCTTTAACGCTACAACCATCGCTATGGCCGACTATGATATGGAAAGCCTTAGTGAAGAGATTAACTTTGCTGCTGCCAAGCTTGCTCGTGAAGCAGCTGATGAATGGACTGCAAAGACCCCAGATAAACCTCGCTTCGTCGCGGGTGTATTAGGTCCAACCAACCGAACTTGTTCTATCTCGCCTGATGTAAACGATCCAGGTTACCGTAATGTTAGCTTTGACGAACTGGTTGAAGCCTATTCTGAATCGACTCGCGCGCTCATTAAGGGCGGTTCAGATTTAATTCTTATTGAAACTATCTTTGATACGTTAAACGCGAAAGCGTGTGCCTTTGCCGTTGAATCTGTTTTTGAAGAGGTGGGTATTGCTCTTCCAGTGATGATTTCCGGTACCATCACTGACGCATCAGGTCGTACCCTTTCAGGACAGACGACAGAAGCATTCTACAACGCCCTTCGTCATGTAAAACCAATCTCATTTGGATTGAACTGTGCATTGGGCCCTGATGAACTGCGTGAGTATGTCGGTGAGATGTCTCGTATCTCAGAGTGCAATGTTTCTGCTCACCCTAATGCGGGTTTGCCTAATGCATTTGGCGAGTATGACCTTTCTCCTGAGGATATGGCTGAACATGTTAAAGAGTGGGCTGAAAGTGGCTTCTTGAACCTAATTGGTGGGTGTTGTGGTACTACTCCAGAGCATATCCGTCAAATGGCTGAGGCCGTTGAAGGTGTAACGCCGCGTCAATTGCCAGACTTACCAGTTTCTTGTCGTCTTTCGGGACTAGAGCCACTGACGATAGCTAAAGAATCTTTGTTCGTGAATGTAGGTGAGCGGACCAATGTTACCGGCTCTGCACGCTTTAAGCGCCTTATCAAAGAAGAGCTCTACGACGAAGCCTTGAGTGTAGCTCGAGAGCAAGTCGAGAATGGTGCTCAAATTATCGATATCAACATGGATGAAGGGATGCTAGACGCCGAGGCGTGTATGGTTAAATTCCTGAATCTATGTGCTTCAGAACCTGAAATCTCGAAAGTACCTGTTATGGTCGATTCTTCTAAGTGGGAAGTTATCGAAGCTGGCCTAAAGTGTATTCAAGGCAAAGGCATCGTTAACTCAATCTCTCTAAAAGAAGGCAAAGAGAAGTTTGTTGAGCAAGCCAAATTAGTTCGTCGTTATGGTGCTGCTGTCATCGTGATGGCGTTTGATGAAGTCGGGCAGGCTGATACTCGAGAGCGTAAAGTCGAAATCTGTACCAATGCCTACAACATTCTTGTTGATGAAGTCGGTTTCCCACCAGAAGATATTATTTTTGACCCGAATATTTTCGCAGTGGCTACTGGTATCGATGAGCATAATAACTATGCGGTTGATTTCATTGAAGCAGTAGGAGACATCAAACGCGATCTCCCGCATGCGATGATCTCTGGCGGTGTGTCGAATGTTTCATTCTCATTCCGTGGTAATAACTACGTCCGTGAGGCTATTCACGCGGTATTCCTATATCACTGTTTTAAAAACGGTATGGATATGGGCATTGTAAACGCTGGTCAGTTGGAAATTTACGATAATGTTCCAGAAGATCTGCGTGATGCTGTTGAAGATGTGGTACTAAACCGTCGTGATGATTCGACTGAAAGATTGCTGGATATGGCGACCGAATACCTAGAGCGTGCTGTTGGTAAGGTTGAAGATAAATCTGCATTAGAGTGGCGAACTTGGCCTGTAGAGAAGCGTTTGGAGCACTCTTTGGTAAAAGGTATCACCGACTTTATTGTTGAAGATACCGAAGAAGCTCGTGTTAATGCCTCTCGTCCTATTGAAGTGATTGAAGGTCCTCTAATGGACGGAATGAACGTTGTTGGTGACCTGTTTGGTGAAGGTAAGATGTTCTTACCACAGGTTGTAAAGTCTGCGCGTGTGATGAAACAGGCGGTTGCCCATTTAGAACCATTCATTAATGCATCCAAAGAAGTGGGCGCAACTAACGGTAAGATTTTGTTAGCGACCGTTAAAGGTGACGTTCACGATATCGGTAAAAATATCGTTGGTGTGGTTTTACAGTGTAATAACTACGAAATTATCGACTTAGGTGTGATGGTTTCTTGCGAGAAGATTCTCAAGGTAGCGAAAGAAGAGAATGTCGACATTATTGGCCTGTCTGGGCTGATTACACCGTCTCTTGATGAAATGGTACATGTTGCTAAAGAAATGGAGAGACAGGGTTTCAAGCTGCCTCTTCTGATTGGCGGCGCAACCACATCTAAAGCTCACACAGCAGTTAAGATTGAGCAGAATTATTCAGAACCTGTTGTATACGTAAATAATGCCTCGCGTGCAGTGGGTGTTTGTACTTCACTACTTTCTGATGAATTGAAACCCGCTTTCGTTGAGAAGCTGGATATCGATTACGATCGCGTTCGAGATCAGCACAATCGTAAGAAGCCTCGTACCAAGCCTGTCACGCTTGAAAGAGCTCGTGCCAATAAAGTTGCTATCGATTGGGATGCGTATACGCCACCGGCACCCGCTAAGCCGGGAGTTCACATCTTCAATGATTTTGATGTGGCAACTTTGCGTCAGTACATCGATTGGACTCCATTCTTTATGACATGGTCATTGGTTGGTAAATACCCTGCAATCCTTGATCATGAAGAAGTGGGTGAAGAGGCAAAACGTTTATTCAAAGATGCTAATGATTTACTGGATCGCGTAGAGAAAGAGAAGCTGCTTGAAGCGCGTGGTATGTGTGCCATGTTCCCAGCGAACAGTGTTGGTGATGATATTGAGGTGTATACCGATGAATCTCGTACCGAAGTTCTAAAAGTTCTACACAATCTTCGTCAACAAACAGAGAAACCAAAAGGCTTTAACTACTGTTTGTCTGATTACATTGCGCCAAAAGAAAGCGGTAAAGCGGATTGGATTGGTGGCTTTGCGGTTACGGGTGGTATTGGTGAGCGAGAGCTGGCTGATGAATACAAAGCGAAAGGCGATGACTACAACGCGATTATGATTCAGGCGGTTGCTGACCGATTGGCTGAGGCGTTCGCGGAATATCTGCATAAAGAAGTGAGAAAGGATATTTGGGGTTACTCGCCAGATGAGAATTTGTCTAACGACGATTTGATTCGAGAGAAATACCAAGGTATTCGTCCAGCTCCAGGTTACCCTGCTTGCCCAGAGCATACAGAGAAAGGTACGTTGTGGGAGCTGATGGACGTTGAAAAAGCCATCGACATGTCACTAACCACGAGTTACGCAATGTGGCCAGGTGCCTCAGTGTCGGGTATGTACTTCTCTCATCCTGATTCGCGATATTTTGCGATTGCACAGATTCAACAGGATCAAGTAGAAAGCTATGCTGATCGTAAGGGCTGGGATATGTTAGAAGCCGAGAAGTGGTTAGGTCCTAACATTAACTAGTTTGAATCTATGATGAGCTTTGATTCGTAAAGTAAAAAGAGAAAGGGTTGCTAAATAGCAACCCTTTTTGTATTTGTGATTTATCTGTCGATGATAAACGGACTTTCTATTCAAATAATTCTTGGTGCAGTTTTTGAATCGCCAACTTAGAAACAGATTCATTTAGTAAGAAGCACAGGTTGTGTGGGCTTGCACCGTAACAAATCATGCGTAGGTTGAAGTCTTCAAGAGTGCCGAAGACCTGCTTTGCATAGCCTTTGCTTTCACTCATGTTGTTACCAATAAGAGCAACAAGGCATAGGTCGTGTTCAATATCTACAGAACACAGCTCCTCAAGCTCAATGCGAGCGGCTTCAGGTAACTCAGGGGCACCACCAGAGGTATCCGTTTGATCGAGTGTTAGTGAAACACTGATCTCTGAAGTGGTGATAAGATCGACCGAGATCTTATGTTTAGCAAGGATCTCGAATACCTTTGCCAAAAAGCCATAGGCATGGAACATATTAGCGCTACGTAGCGTAACCATGGTTTGGTTGCAGCGTAGGGCAAGCGCTCTAAATAGAGGAGAGCTCTCAACTTCTTGACGAATCCAAGTACCACCTAACTCTGGCGCTTTAGAAGAGCCGACAAATACCGGTATTTGGTGGCGTAGTGCAGGTACTAGAGTTGATGGGTGCAAGATCTTCGCACCAAAGTTTGCCATTTCCGATGCTTCACTAAAGCTGATCTCTGGGATAGGAGAAGCTTTAGGTGCAATACGAGGGTCAGTGGTGTAGATACCCGGAACATCCGTCCAGATTTCTAGACCAATCGCCTGTACAGATTCGGCAATCAGTGCTGCTGAGTAATCACTGCCACCGCGGCCTAAAGTCGTGGTGTTACCTTCGCTATCAGCGCCGATAAAACCTTGGGTAACGACAACTTGTTGTTGGCAAAGTGGAATCAGTTTCTCTTGCGCTAGAGCGGCAATATCTTCTAGTTGAGGTTCGGCTTTACCAAAATCATCATTAGTACGCATCACATCTCTGATATCAAAGCGAACAGCAGGAGTGCCTCGTTCAGAGATGATCTGAGCCAAGATGTGTGTCGACATCAACTCGCCACATGCGACAAGGTGATCCGTCAGTTTAGTACTTGTTTGGAATGATGCGGCCTCTGCAGCGCTCGCAATGTCATCAAGAATGCTGTGGACTTCTTTTTCGATGCTGATTGGATCTGCGAGTTGGTCAAGAATTGCGTTGTGAATGTCCGCTAATTGCGCCATTAGTTCCTGACGACGAGCTTTGTCTTGAACACCATTTGCTAGTTCAACCAGCAAGTTAGTGACACCAGAGCATGCACTACTCACGACCAGTTTCGTGTTTGAGTTGTTTTCAATAATGGCAGCACAACGGCTCATTGCTTCAAAGTTGGCAACACTTGTTCCACCAAACTTAGCGACATTAAAAGAACCAGCTACATTAGATGCACTCACGATATATCTCCCACGACTTCCTAAAATAAAATTACGGTTGGGTAATCCAACGTCCGATGTTTTTCGAAGAGAGTTTTAGAGCAAAAAGAGAGGAATTATTAGAATAGTAACCTCAGAAGCTCTTCACCATATAGAAATGGCGACAGTTGACGGGATTCAGCCCGCTCAACCGATAATAAAGGTCCTGCATCCTTTTATTATCTCGGCACTGCTCCCCATAAATGTTTTGTATTGGAAATGCGGTTCCACAAAACATCTGCCTGGGCAGTGCTCCTCTTCTGCTAGATAGCCGTTTCATTGAACGTTTTTGTGGTAACAATGTCAATCCGTAACTTGAGATAATTGAAAAATAATTTTAACAATTATGTGACAGTGGTTTGACCTCAATACTTATGGCTAATTGCTGAGGTAATCAATTTGCTTTAGGGTGGATTGTTCACAACATTAACGTAAGGGATGTACATGTCTAATTTACCACTCACTACCGCTATCGATAGCTTTTATCCACTACACCGAACGTTAATGGGGCCTGGTCCTTCTGATATCTCACCTCAAGTGCTACAGGCTTTGAGCCGTCCAACCATAGGTCACCTAGACCCGCTGTTTATTGCGATGATGGATGAGCTTAAACAACTTCTTAAATACGCTTTTCAGACTGAAAACGAATTTACGATTGCCGTTTCTGCACCGGGCAGTGCAGGTATGGAGACCTGTTTTGTTAACTTGATTGAGCCTGGTGAAAAGGTGATTGTTTGTCGTAACGGTGTCTTCGGTGAGCGTATGCGAGAAAACGTGGTGCGTTGTGGTGGCGAAGCCATCCTTGTTGATGACGAATGGGGCAAGCCCGTTTCAGTTGAAAAGGTAGAACAAGCATTGGCAGAAAACCCCGATGCCGTTGCTGTTGCATTTGTGCATGCAGAGACATCAACCGGAGCGTTATCTGATGCTCAAGCTATCTCTGCTGTCGCTCGTCAGTTTGATGCGTTAACGATTGTTGATGCAGTGACATCATTAGGTGGTGTGCCATTGCTGGTTGATGAGTGGCAGCTTGATGCGGTTTATTCTGGCAGCCAAAAGTGTCTGTCTTGTGTGCCAGGGCTATCTCCAGTGACTTTCTCTCAGCGTGCGGTTGATAAAATGAAAGCCCGTAAAGCACCAGTGCAAAGCTGGTTTTTGGATCAAAGTTTAGTATTAGGTTACTGGAGTGGAGAAGGTAAGCGTAGCTACCACCATACCGCACCCGTGAACAGCCTTTATGCTCTGCATGAGTCGCTGGTTTTGTTGAAAAATGAAGGCTTAGATAATGCGTGGTCTCGTCATCATGCGATGCACCAAGAGCTTAAAGAAGGCGTAGAAGCTCTAGGGTTAAAGTTTGTGGTTGATGAAGAGAGCCGCCTGCCGCAGCTTAATGCACTTTATTTCCCAGAAGGAATTGATGAGGCTAAGATCAGAACGCAGCTTTTAGAAGAATATAATCTTGAAATCGGTGCTGGGCTTGGCTCTTTGGCTGGTAAGGCATGGCGTATCGGCCTAATGGGTTACGGTGCTCGTAAAGAGAATGTCGCGTTGTGCCTAAAAGCGCTAAAAGATGTTTTGAAGTAGCTGCATGAACTGAAATTAAAAAGAAAAGCGCACGAGAGATCGTGCGCTTTTTTGTATCTACCCCAAGCTCCTACTGCCTACTAAGTGAAGCTTGCGTTGCGAATTCTTAACATTATTCTGCAGACGAAACGTTATCTTCTGCTTGTGACACTTTCTTATACTGAACCTTTGAAAAGTCTCTGTTAGGGAATAAAAAGTTCGCTTCGCTACGAATTTGCTCTGCTTTACTTTCTTCTCCTAGGCCTTGATACGCCAGAATCAGATTGCTGTAGAAAGCCGGTCTTGGTTTGCTCTTAATGATCTCCAGTGACCAATCGATGTAAGGCTGTATAAGGCTCGGGTCGGCTTTGTAGAGGCCGATATTAAGGTAAGTGCTGTATATATCCCAATCGTAGCGATCTTTCCACACCACTGGGTTCGTTACCTGCTTAAGAATGTCCGGATTTTTCGGCTTAGACAGTTCAAATTTAGTCAGTACATAGTTGGTGTGCAGGGCGCTCAACATATAAAAACTGACCAAAATAGGGAGCACTAAGCTCAACACTCTAAATAGGGTCTTGCTGATGATACTGAACGACTGTTGATAATGTCGGGAAGAGCGCTGATCTACCCAGTAAATCAATATAATGAATGTTATCCAGTGAATCGCCGAGTGGTAAAAAGGATACTCAAGTTGAGAGTGCAAAAGGATTGGGATAAATAACGCGAGCAGGGCTAGACGTGTTCCCTTTGCTGAACTTGTTATGCGTGACATCACCAATATTGCAGCAATCAAGATTCCGATGATTGGTACAATCCCCCCTTCAACTCCCCAAAACAGGAACTCATTGTGCGGGTGATCCATTGAAGGAAGACCTGGATGATAGTTCGAGTTGAGTTGATGTTGGCGAGCTGTATATAGCGTGTATTCAGACTCAAATTTCCCGTAACCATAACCTGTAAATGGCTTTTCGATCATCATATCTAAAGCTTGCGGGAACGTATAAGCGCGCGGGCTTTCTAGGTTCGCTTTCTTGCTAGCGAGGCTATCAGTCGCACTTAGGCTGATCACCGAAAAAGCGACGACGACACCGACGAGCACTGATGCGCACCATCCGTAGAAGCGTTTCTTGGTCGAGAACTTGTATAGATAGGGCAGAATGCAGATAAACCCAATGACAGCGGCCAACCATCCGGTACGTGATGCAATGATGATCAGCAAGGGCACGGTTAAGGTTGGAGTTAAATACAGTAGGAATGATTCGCTGATCTTATGGTTATATTTAGTCGGCTGCCTTGCTAAAAGGTAAGCGGACAGCACAAAACCAGTAGCAAGAAAGCTTGCCATTACATTCGGTTGTTGAAATATCCCATATGGTCGGTTTGCAGCAGTGTTGTAGCCAAATAGGTTACCAGGTTCTAATAAGAAATATTGCACATAGCCAAATAGTGCTTGTATAACAACAGCAAGTACAATGAACCACAACATACGTTGCTTGTGTTTATTGCTGAACTTAAATTGCTGCAGCACCACAAATAAGGCAAAGCCCGCCCACAATCCAAGCAAGCGTCCTGACGCTCCTTGAGGTGCAGCATTGCTGTATAAAATGGGTAGCGTGAGTATGATGCAGCTAATCAACAAGCCAATTGTTAATTTGGAATACTTGAGTACTCGATTGGTCGCAAGTTGGTAAAAGCCAATCGCTAGCGTGAAGCTTAGCGCTAGCCAAGTGGTAGGGTTAAAGGATAGAGCAAGGCCCGAACCACCAGGATTCGGCATAAAAAAATGCATAGCTAACAAGAATACAACAGCTAAAGAAGCCAGAAATGCTTTGTTGAGTGGTAGCTGAGTGACCTGATTTTCTAGCTGAGTACCGCTAGTGTGTATTGTTGCCATAAATCCCTAACCTTATAAAAACAGAGCTTGTTCCTTCTGAAACAAGCTCTGTTACTTTAACATTTTTCTGTCTGCCCGCAGGGCGCTATTTTACACCTACTTCAAATTTAACATAGGCTTAAGGAAGCGAGCAGTGTGTGAACCTTCGACTAACGCCACATCTTCAGGTGTACCCTCTGCAACAATCTCACCACCACCTTGCCCACCTTCTGGGCCAAGATCTAGGATCCAGTCTGCTGTTTTAACGACATCTAGGTTGTGCTCAATCACGACAACTGTATTACCGTGATCACGCAGTCTATGTAATACCGTCAGTAGCTGCTGGATATCGTGGAAATGAAGGCCTGTTGTTGGCTCATCGAGAATGTATAAGGTTTTTCCCGTGTCTCGTTTAGACAGTTCACGCGCTAATTTAACACGCTGAGCTTCACCACCAGATAAGGTTGTAGCTGCTTGCCCTAAGCGAATGTAAGAGAGGCCAACGTCCATTAAAGTTTGCAGTTTACGAGCGATAACAGGTACCGGGTTGAAGTATTCACGAGCATCTTCCACAGTCATCTCTAGAACTTCGTCAATGGTTTTACCTTTGTAGCGGACCTCTAGAGTCTCACGGTTATAGCGCTTACCTTTACACACATCACAAGGCACATACACATCGGGTAAGAAGTGCATCTCTACCTTGATTACGCCGTCTCCCTGACAAGCCTCACAACGACCACCACGAACGTTAAAGCTGAATCGACCTGGCTTGTAACCACGAGAACGTGATTCCTGAGTGCCCGCGAATAGTTCACGAATAGGGGTGAAAATCCCTGTGTAGGTCGCAGGGTTTGATCTTGGTGTACGACCGATAGGGCTTTGATCTATGTCGATTACCTTATCAAAATGTTCTAACCCTTTAATCTTTTTGTGCTTTGCTGGAACTGCAGTCGTGGCACCGTTTAATTGAGTGTGGGCGACTTTAAAGAAGGTATCGTTGATAAGCGTTGATTTACCCGAACCTGATACGCCCGTAATACAACTGAACAAGCCAACAGGAATTGTCGCGGTCACATTCTTTAGGTTGTTCCCCGTTGCGCCAACGATCTCGACGACCTTTTTCTTGTCGATAGGCGTTCTCTTTTCAGGCACTGCAATTTCTTTAGCACCGCTCAGGTATTGGCCTGTCAAAGAGTTCGGGTTTTCGATGATGTCTTGCATGGTACCTTCTGCCACCACGTGACCACCGTGCACCCCTGCTCCTGGACCGATATCGATAACATGGTCAGCACAACGAATTGCATCTTCGTCATGTTCCACAACAAGTACCGTATTACCTAAGTCTCTCAGGTGAATTAAGGTTTGCAATAGACGTTCATTATCGCGCTGGTGGAGACCAATTGATGGCTCATCAAGTACATACATAACGCCAACTAAACCGGCACCGATTTGGCTCGCCAAACGAATACGTTGCGCCTCACCACCAGACAGCGTTTCAGCACTGCGTGATAGGTTAAGGTAGTTCAAACCAACGTTGACTAAGAAATGCAGACGATCATTGATCTCTTTCATCACTTTATCTGCGATCTGCCCACGTTGACCGTCTAGCTTCAATTCTTGGAAAAATTGTAGTGCGTCAGCAATGCTAAGTTCAACGATTTCCGGAAGTGTTGTATCACCAATGAAAACATTACGAGCTTCTAATCTCAGGCGAGTGCCATCACAGCTAGAGCACGATTTGGTTGAGATGTATTTAGCAAGGTCTTCACGCACTGCGCTCGATTCAGTATCACGGTAACGGCGCTCCAAGGTATTTAAAATGCCCTCAAATGGATGACGCTTAACCCGAATATCACCTCGGTCATTGATGTACTTGAATTCCACTTCAGTACGATCTGATCCTTTTAGAATGATCTCTTGAGTCTTTTTCGGTAGAGAATTAAATGGCGCATACAGATCAAAACCATAATGTTCTGACAGCGACGTTAGCATTTGGAAATAGTAGTAGTTCTTTTGATCCCAACCTTTTATCGCACCTTCAGCAATGCTTAGGTTCTCATCTAAAATCACTCGGCTTGGATCAAAATACTGTTGAACACCAAGACCATCACACGTACCACATGCTCCTGCCGGGTTATTAAATGAGAACAGGCGAGGCTCAAGCTCTTGCATGCTGTAACCACATTTAGGACAAGCGAAGTTAGCAGAGAATACGATCTCTTCTTGATCCGTTTCGTCCATCCAGCCGACGACAGCGATACCGCCAGAGAGCTCTAATGTGGTCTCGAATGACTCGGCTAAACGCTGTTGAAGATCAGGACGAACCTTGAATCTGTCTACCACAACTTCAATGGTGTGCTTCTTATGAAGTTCAAGTGCTGGTGGATCGGATAGATCACAGGTTTCACCATCAATTCGGGCTCGGATAAAGCCTTGCGCAGCTAAGTTTTCCAGTGTTTTAACATGCTCACCTTTGCGCTCTTTGACAATCGGTGCCATCAACATCATCTTTGAGCCTTGAGGCAGTTCTAAGACCTTATCGACCATTTGACTGATGGTTTGTGCTGCTAGAGGGATGTTGTGGTCTGGACAGCGAGGTTCGCCTACTCGCGCATACAATAATCTGAGGTAATCATAGACTTCGGTAATGGTACCGACGGTTGAGCGAGGGTTATGTGAAGTCGATTTTTGTTCTATTGAGATAGCTGGAGACAGACCTTCAATATGGTCGACATCAGGCTTTTCCATAAGAGATAGAAATTGACGAGCGTAAGCAGACAGAGATTCAACATAACGACGCTGACCTTCTGCGTAGAGTGTGTCAAACGCAAGTGACGACTTTCCTGAACCCGATAATCCGGTGATGACAGTCAGTTTGTCACGTGGAATGGTTAGGTTGACGTCTTTGAGGTTATGCGTACGAGCGCCTCTAATTTCTATTTTATCCATCTCAATAGACCATGTAATTTTAAGTGGCTAAAGTATTACATAGAGTGAGATTTGTGCAAAGTTTTACTGGATAAAAAAACAGTAAACAAAAAGGGCGACTCAAAGAGTCGCCCTTTCTAAAATCAGTAACGTTAGTGATTAACCAGTCGTTATGCTTCTTTCTTGGTCGAGTGTTTACCTAGCTCGATTTGCTGCTGGTCTTTCTTGTATAGGTTTTCGAAGCAGTAGTTTGTTGCTTCGATATAGCCTTCAACACTACCACAGTCAAAACGTTGGCCTTTAAATTTGTAAGCCAATACACAGCCTGCTTTTGCCTGTTTTAGCAATGCATCAGTGATCTGGATTTCGCCGCCTTTACCTGGTTCTGTCTGCTCGATTAATTCAAAGATATCTGGAGTCAGAATATAACGACCAATGATCGCTAGGTTGCTTGGTGCTGTACCTTGCTCTGGCTTCTCTACCATGTCATCAACTCGGAAAAGGTCATCTTTGATCATTTCGCCAGAGATAACACCGTACTTGTGAGTCTCTTCTTCTGGAACTTCTTGTACAGCAACAATAGAACAGCGGAACTGTTTGTATAGCGCAACCATCTGAGCTAGCACGCCTTGTTGCTCGTTCACACAAAGGTCATCAGCAAGTACTACTGCGAACGGTTCATCGCCTACAAGTTCGCGACCCGTTAAAATAGCATGGCCAAGGCCTTTCATCTCACGTTGACGAATGTAGGTGAAGTTTGCCGCTTCAATCGTTTCACGGATATTAACCAATAGGTCTTCTTTATTGGTGCCGCTAATCTGGTGCTCAAGCTCGTAGTTTTTATCAAAGTGATCCATGATCGAGTGCTTACCACGTCCAGTAACGATGCACATTCCATCCATACCAGCTTCGATAGCTTCCTCTACACCGTATTCAATCAGAGGTTTGTTTACTACAGGCATCATTTCTTTAGGCATTGACTTGGTTGCAGGTAAAAAACGTGTACCGTAGCCAGCTGCCGGGAAAAGGCACTTTTTGATCATGATAAGACCCTTTATCTATAATAATTATTGATTCAACCTGAGTGGTTGATATTTCTGAGGGCAACTCTAGCATAAGTTATGTAGAAAATTCAGCAACAATAGCCATGGTTTACTAGAGCTTCCCTCAAAATTATCGTCAGACTAAGAGGTGGGTCGATTATGCAAGCAGGTTCTGGTTTGCCCATGCTATCGCTTGAACTCTATTTTTTACCGCAAGCTTACGGAATATTTGATAGAGGTGAGATTTAACCGTGAACTCACTAATAAACAAGTCATCGGCGATTTGTGTGTTTGAAGACCCGGATTGAAGACAGCGAATCACCTGGATCTCACGAATGGTTAAATCAACATTGGTTGGTGTGGTGTTGGTATTGACCATATTGCGATAATAAAACAACAGTTGATTGGTTACCTTCCTTGGCAGCCAGTTATCGCCATCAATGACTTCTTGAAGACCACGAGCAATCTTGTCCTTTTGTTCAGTGTTGTAAAAGAGTCCTTTTAGTACCCCATAGGTAAGAAGCTCTGAGGTTGGAAGTTGCTGGGGGACATTGAATAAAATGATTTCGTGATTTTTCCACATAACAGTCAGGTTAGGACAAATAATCAGTAGTTGTGGTACCTCTCTGTAATCGACGAGCAAGATCCGGTTACTCTGCTTTCTATCAACTAGCATTAATTCGTCGGGTGTCATTTTGTAGAGAACAATAGATAAATGCTTTTCTATCTCTTTTACATGTAGATAGGTATCGTTTGGGTCGATGCACAGAAAGTGTAAAGTGCGAGCGTATCTTGATTTTCTCATTGAAACGTCCTGTTTGAGTGGGATTAGATTCCACGTTGTCATGCAGGCTTTAGCTTCTCTAGCGCCTTGATAGTGACTTGCGTTGAATATCAATTATCAAAGTAAATGAGTGGTTTGTAAGTGGAGAAAAAAGCAACATCGCTCTGAATATCATGATTTGTTACGTTTTTATTCTTTGTAGTGAGGAGAGAATAGGAATGCGATTTATCACTGTAGAAAAGCATGCTATTCTTGTGCGCTAAAATTTTCTGAGACTATGAATTTAGACGGAGCAAATCATGGCTAGCCGTGGAGTTAACAAAGTTATATTAGTGGGTAACCTAGGTAATGACCCTGAAATTCGTTACATGCCAAATGGCGGCGCAGTAGCGAACATTACCATTGCAACGTCAGAGTCATGGCGTGATAAAGCAACTGGCGAGCAGCGTGAAAAAACAGAATGGCACCGTGTTGCTCTGTTTGGCAAGCTTGCGGAAGTTGCTGGTGAGTACCTACGTAAAGGTTCTCAAGTTTACATTGAAGGTCAACTTCAAACACGTAAATGGCAAGATCAAAGCGGTCAAGATCGCTACACAACTGAAGTGGTTGTTCAAGGCTTCAATGGTGTAATGCAAATGCTTGGCGGCCGTGCTCAAGGTGGTGCTCCTGCTCAAGGTGGCATGGGTAACAACCAACAGCAAGGTGGTTGGGGTCAGCCACAGCAGCCACAACAACAGCAACAACAATACAGTGCTCCCGCTCAACAGCAGCCAAAAGCACCTCAACAAGCTCCTCAGCAGGCTCAACCTCAATATAATGAGCCGCCAATGGATTTTGATGATGACATCCCATTTTGATCCCTGTTTTTAATATATTATAAAGACAGTATTAAATTGGAAAAAGCCGCGTTCATCGCGGCTTTTTGTTACCTACAATTCTTAACGCTTTATTTACAACGTCAATTTATAGTATAAGTAGCAATACGGTATAATGTGAGTTGAAAAGGATTTCGTTATTCATGAGATATACCCCGACACTAAAATTGAGCACTCGATTGGTCGCATTTGTCACCGTGATAGTGATCAGCGCGATGTTCATTCTTTTTATTGGTGGCACACTTTCCTTTAAGCGTATTGGACAGGAATATTTAGACCATTATTTGGTTGGCATTGTCGACGTTGTAGATAAAGAGATGGAAGACCCTGACGCCGCGTATTCAATGCAGCGTTGGATGCCTAAGATGTTGCAGGCGAGCAATATTGTTGAGATGAAACTCTCGA
The DNA here is from genome assembly GCF_041467535.1 of Vibrio sp. 10N.247.311.47. NCBI lineage: Bacteria > Pseudomonadati > Pseudomonadota > Gammaproteobacteria > Vibrionales > Vibrionaceae > Vibrio > Vibrio sp. 10N.247.311.47. Next base: position 111,093 of record NZ_JBFSUR010000014.1, on the reverse strand, counting down.
ACAAGACCGGCATCGTTTATCGTTTCAAAGATACCTCCCCACAAATTGATCCCAATCGTCTTTATGAGAAAAGCTTCATTTTAGAGCGTAATGAAGGCTACCGAATCGAATTTAAAGCACTTCCTCCTTATATTGGCTACAACTACTCAATGGAAGCGATGTGGTCAATTACTTTGGCTGTCGCATTGGTTCTGTTCTGTCTTGCTCGCGGTGTTCGTTGGTTGAAAGAACAACTCATGGGTTCTGAAATCTTGGAAGAGCGAGGAAGAATGATCTTGGCCGGTCAGGTTGAAGCTCATGCAAAGGGAGATGAGCGAGAGTGGCCTTATACCGCAAGCGAAGCCTTAGATGTATTGATTGAAGAGCTACAAGATGCTCGTCAAGAACGAAGTCGCTTTGATACCTTTATTCGTACCCATACTTTCCTAGATAAACTCACGGGAACGGCAAACCGAGTTTTATTCGATAATAAGCTGGAATCGGCACTGCATGAAAGTGGTGCTCGAGGCGGTGTGTTACTGATACGTATCGACGAATGGGAGCAAGTTAGTGATGCTAACGATAAGCAAACCACAGACGGCTTTATTATTGAAGTCGGTGAAGTACTGTCGAATATCGTTCAACGCTATCCCGATGTCATTTTTTCTCGCTATTACGAAGCGGACTTTGCTGTATTTATCCCTCATCAGGGCGCAAAAGATATTGCGACCTTGGCTGCTCAGTGTTTAAGGCAGTTAGATAAGCTAACTCCGCCAGAGCCTTTAGAGTCGGATAACTGGTGTCATATTGGTGTGACCATGTATACCGAAGGTGAGCGTCATAGCCAGATCATGGATGAAACGGAAACGGCACTAAAGAGTGCTCAGTTAGAGCGTATTAATAACTGGAGCCGTTACCCGAAAGAGAATAAGAATGAGCTTGATAGAGGCAGTGTTCGTTGGAGAACATTACTTGATAAAGCGCTGCTTCCTGAAAATTTAGTAATCTTTGCTCAGCGGTGTTATCTTATGCCGGAATCTGGTCAAGTTAATGAATTGCATAGAGAAATATTTACTAGAATTCAGGATCCTGACAAAGGTTTATTGAAATCGTCTCGATTTATGCCTGCGGTAGAGCAAGTGGGTTATCAAGCTCAAATGGACCAATCGGTTCTAAAGGTTGTGTTGAAATCGTTGAAAGAATCAACTCAACCTATCAACTATTCAGTGAATCTGAATGTTACCCCGTTTGCTAATAAACAGCACTTTAAGTGGTTTAGGAGTGAGTTGTTACAGCTCTCTGCTCAACACCGCTCTCAGCTTGCGTTTGAGTTTCCAGAAGGGCACTTGATTGCTCATCTTGATTATATGAGACCGGTGGCAAAGATGTTGCGAGGTTTAGGGTGTAAAGTTGTGGTTGGCCAAGCTGGGCGAACCATTGTTAGCACTCACTATATAAAGGATTTGAAGGTTAATTATATTAAGCTTCATCGAAGCCTAATAAAGAAAATCGACCAAAGGCATGAGAACCAACTGTTTGTTCGCAGCTTAATTGGGGCGTGTGGTGATTCTCCAACTCAAGTTATTGCCGTTGGAGTCGAGACAAAACAAGAAAAGAATACCTTGATAGAGTTAGGCATTAACGGCTATCAAGGGAGATATTTCGACGAAGAACAACAAATTATCCCTTTGCCTAATCAAGCAGAAAAAGCCGCGAAAGCGGAATCTGTTGTCAAAGTTGGACGAAGAAATCGATGGCGTAAGAGTAGTAGTTAAGAATGAATTTTAAAGCGATTTTAGACAAAATAAAGCCAACGAATAATAAAGGTAGCTCGCAAGTTGTCTTGCTGGGCAATGACGCCATTTATATTTCATCGACAGAACAAGATCCTCAAGTAGCCAGCATTCCCGTGGTTAATGGGGACTGGGAGAGTGCGCTAAAAAAATCGCTTAGCAGTGAGGCGTTTACCAGTAATAGCGTCCAACTGATTGTCTGTGCTAACTACTACCAAACCTACCAAATTGATAAACCGGACATTCCAGAGAGTGAATGGTCGGTAGCACTGCCTTTTTTACTCAAAGATCTTGTTTCAGAAAGAGTCACGGAAATTACTGCGAGTGCGGTCGCGTTACCAACGTCGAACAAGCTGCAAGTATATGTCCTGCCTAAAAAGCTGTTGGACAAGCTTTTGAATATCACTAATTCGGCTCAGGTTGAATTAATAGGTGTTGCTCCTGAAGATGAAATCTGGGGTTACAGTGCAGGCGAACTGTCTAATTTCATTCTTTTACAACGTAGCGTCAATTCACACTTTAAATTGGGTGCGTTTGTCGAAAATACCGTTTGTTTTCAAAGAACCATCCGCAGTGTTGTGCCACCTTTAACGGGTGTTGCGTCAAGTGCTCTGCAGTTAGATGGCCTCGCTTTAGAGCTTCAACGCTCGATTGATTACCTTTCTTCTCAAATTAAAGGCACCCAGCTTCACCAGCTTAAAATCTGTTGTGACGAAGAAGATGAAGCAGAGTTACAAAGTGCCTTAAACAGTACATTGAGCTCGACAGTTTCACTGTTGGTTGAAGGTGAGCGTGATAATTCAGAGAGTTTGTTGCTTAAACTTGCAGCTGAAAAAGAGACGTTTAAGGTCAATCTTTACCCTGAACACCTTAAGCCTAAAAAAGAATATTTTACGCTGACCAATGTTGTTGCGAGCTGGGGAGCAGTTTGTGTTTTGATGCTTGGTGGTTACTTCGCAATGCAGTATCAAGTTTCTAATCTAGATAAAGAGCTAACAGCCCTGCAACAAGACTCGAATCAACTTAATAAGCAAGTTAACCAATTGAATAGTAAGTTAACTCAGCATAAACCGTCTCCAGAGAAAGTCGCGGCGGTTGCGCGTCTCAAACGTGAGACTGAGGCTAAAAAAGAGGCTTTGAAGGCTGTTGGACAATACGACGAATCCCAACAAGTCGGGTATTCTGGCGTCATGAATTCCTTAGCTAAATTAGGCCGAAATGACATTTCTCTTTCGCACATCTACATGACCCACGATACTTTAGATCTTAGTGGCTTGGCTCGTAACGCAAATGTCGTTCCGAACTGGATTGGTCAGTTTAAAAGTGAGCTTAATTTAGTCGGACGCACTTTTGAAAAACTAAAAATTGGCCGTAATGATCAGGATGTGGTGACGTTTGAGCTAAGTACTCGTCGGGAGAGTAAATAATGCAGCAGTGGAACCAGCTGAGCGATAAGTTTCTTGCATTAAGTCAAAGAGAAAAATGGCTACTTTTTGTGTGTGGTTTTGTTGGCCTATCGATGTTGTTGTTCACCTTATTGGTTGAGCCTGCGTATCTCGATCTACAAGCTAAAAATGCCAAGGCGAGCAGCCTGACTCAATCGAATCAAAGGCAGCAAGGTGAGTTACTTGTTCTGCAAGCTCAGTTAAACAAAGACCCAGACAAAGAAATTAATCGAGAGTACAAAAAGCTGCTGGTGGAGAGCCAAGATCTCTCTCTTCAGCTTTCTCAGATTGTTGATGGATTAATCACACCTTCTCAAATGTCGCAGTTACTGGAGAGCGTTCTTAACGCCGGTAATGGACTAAAGCTTGAATCGCTAGAGTCATTAAAACCAGAAGCGATTTCGAACAATAAAGAGACCAGCGAATATTCAGGCTACTTTCTTCACCCTGTAAGAATGGAGCTAACCGGCAGTTACTTTGATATCTCAGCTTACCTTCAAGCACTTGAGTCTCTACCTGTGAGTTACTACTGGCGCACATTTGAATACTCAGTAGAAGAATATCCTAAAGCTCGACTGGTGTTCGAGGTTTACACATTAGGTACTAGACAGGAGTTTATCGGTGGTTAGAACTCTTTTGTTGTCCTTGCTATTTAGTAGCTCTTTTGTGTGGGCTGAGCAAGATCCCACGGCGCCATTAGGCTGGCTTTCACCTCAACAGAAAACGGCGCCTGCTAAGAAAGCACCAACTCGTTATCGCTTGCCTTCTTTAGAAAGCATCGTGTGTAAGGGAGATACGCCTTGCTATGCGATTATGAATGGTCAGATTCTCGGACAAGGGGAAACGATCAGAGGGTACCGAGTTAAGAACATAGATCCAGAATACGTCACTCTGCAGAGAAGCTCTAAGCAGTGGAAATTAGAGATGTTCTCTTTAGATGTTAAGAATAATTAAGGTTAGAGTGAAGACATGCGTAAACTTGTAGTAGCAATCCTAGTGTCATCTTTAGTCGGCTGTTCGATGGGGCATAGAGATCCTGTTGAGATTAAAGAGTCTTTAAACGAATCAATTAATGAAGCCAATAGCAGAGCGCTTCATGAGCTGCCTTCGTCGGTTCAAGATGACCTTATGCCTCAGCTTAATTCTGACTCGATGTCTCCGGGGATGGAAACGGTTAAGCGTTTTCGTATTCAGGCAAAAGGCGTTGAAGCGAGAACTTTTTTTGCCAGCTTAGTGAAAGGTACGGAATATAGTGCGGCTATTCACCCAAGTGTGTCTGGAAACCTTACGCTTAATCTAACGGACGTGACGTTAGATGAGGTACTGGCTGTTGCTCAAGATATGTATGGCTACGATATTGAAAAGCGTGGCAAAGTGATTCAAGTTTATCCTGCCGGTCTTCGCACCGTAACGATCCCTGTCGATTACTTACAAGTTAAGCGTTCTGGTCGCTCACTAACGACGATCACCACCGGCACGATCTCTAACTCAGATTCGAATTCATCGAGCTCTTCAAACTCGAACTCAAACTCGTCAAATTCATCTAACTCTTCTAATTCATCAAACTCGACATCGAATGGTGGTACAGAGATTGAAACGACCTCTGAAAGTGATTTTTGGCCACAGCTTGAAGCGGCGGTTGCTCACTTAATTGGCTCGGGCGATGGGCAAAGCGTTGTCGTGACCCCGCAAGCTAGTGTGATTACAGTGCGTGCTTACCCTGACGAAATTCGTGAGGTTCGAGAGTTCTTAGGTATTTCTCAAAAACGCCTGCAGCGTCAAGTTATCCTAGAAGCCAAAATCATGGAAGTAACCTTGAGTGATGGTTACCAACAAGGTATTAGCTGGTCTAATTTATCTAAGTCGATTGGCAGCGGCGGTGTGGTAATTGATCGACCTGGTGGAACTTTGCCTCCATTAGATGCGATCAGCTCTTTGTTAGGCGGGCAAACCAACGTAACGATCTCAGATGGCAGTTTTGAAGCGGTATTGAGCTTTATGGATACTCAAGGTGACCTGAACGTTCTATCAAGCCCACGAGTCACAGCTGCAAACAACCAGAAAGCGGTTATCAAAGTGGGTACTGACGAATACTACGTGACGGATTTATCTAGCGCGGTAGGCAGTGGTGACAACGCGAACGTCGCACCTGAGGTTGAGTTAACTCCGTTCTTTTCGGGTATCTCCTTAGATGTGACCCCTCAGATAGATGATAAAGGTAGCGTATTCTTACATGTTCACCCAGCCGTTATTGAGGTCGAGGAAGAAGTGAAAGAGCTCAACCTTGGTTCTACAACGGGTGTGGTGCAGCTTCCTTTGGCGAAAAGCTCTATTCGTGAGTCTGACTCAGTGATTCGAGCTCGAGATGGCGATGTGGTTGTTATTGGTGGTTTGATGAAATCCAACACCAGTGATGTGACCTCTAAAGTTCCATTCCTCGGTGATATTCCAGCCTTAGGTCATTTGTTCCGTAATACCAATCAGTTAACGCAAAAAACTGAGCTCGTGATCTTACTTAAGCCAACGATCGTGGGTGTGAATACTTGGCAAAATGAGTTGGAGCGTTCACGTGATCTTCTTCAGCAGTGGTTCCCTGATGAAGAGTAATTGCTTACTTTCTCAATATAGAGTGGCAGTGTCTCACTAAGCTAGGTCGTCGTATGTATCAAGCTCACTTTGGTTTTGAACAACTGCCATTTACCTTAACGCCGAATACCGATTTCTTCTATGGTTTAGCGCCTCATTTCGAAGCGATTCAGACGGTAATCTCGGCGTTGGAAATGGGCGAGGGCGTGATTAAGGTGACCGGAGAGGTAGGCACTGGAAAAACCATGGTTTGCCGGATGTTGGTCAATCACCTACATGACTGTACAGCTCTGATCTACTTACCAAACCCTGTGTTATCAGGGGCAGACTTGCGCCAGGCGGTTGCAACAGAGCTTGGTTTAGCTGTCGATAATGAAGCAACCTTGGTTGATAACATTCAGCATAAGCTCATTGAATTGCACAATTCTGGTTTAAGAGTGGTGGCTATTCTTGATGAAGCTCAGGCTCTATCGGATGAAGCGCTCGAAACATTAAGGTTGTTTGGTAACCTTGAAACGGAAGATAAAAAACTGCTGCAGATTGTTCTATTAGGTCAGCCAGAATTGGATGCTCGATTAGAGGCTTATCACCTAAGGCAGTTTCGCCAAAGAATCACATTTAGTTCGACACTGAGACCGCTGAATCTCGATGAAACGGTGGCTTATATTGATAATCGAATCGCTAAATCTGGTGGCAGTCCTGAGTTATTCAGCTTGAATCAAAAAAAGGCGATCTGTCGTTCGTCGTTAGGTATCCCTAGATTGATAAACCAACTTTGCCATAAGGCTCTATTGCTTTCGTTCAGTGAAGATAAGAAAAGTATCGACAACCAACATCTTTTTTCAGCTATGCATGAAACGTACGATGTGTGTAAGCCTAAATTTAAAACGCCAATACTGTGGGGTTGGAATTAATTATGAGCGTCATTAACAACGCCTTGTCTGAATTGGCAAAGAAAAAGTCAGCGACTTCGATTGAAGCGGCAGTCGTACCTAAAGTAAAAACGCGTTCCCCCCTAGTTTGGGTTGTTGCAGGTTTTACTTTGAGCTTAGCGATGGGCGGTTGGGCGATATCGCAAGGCCCTGTGATTGATCAGTCTATTGTTGAGCAGTCAATCTCAACTCGAGATTTACAGGTTCAAGTCTCTGTCGTTGATGATTCAAATGGCATTCAGGAAGTTGCTCAACCTATCTCATCGCCAACTAAGAAATTGGTGACACTAGACTCTGCGATCCTTTCAACAGAAAACACTGCGATGGCAAAAAGCGCTCAATCTAAGCCTAGTGTTTCCGAATCAGTTGTTATGTCTGCCCCAAAAGCGACAAAACAACAAACACCGGCTAAACCTCTAAGCACGCCTAAAACGATTAGGACTGACATCCCCCAACCGATTTACGTTGCTAGTGTGGCAAAAAAAGCCCCTGCGTCTATCTCTAATGAGCCTGTAGCCTCTGGTGATTCAGAAAATAGCGGAATGTTGATCGAACAGGTTGAGTTAACTCCGGAACAGCTATCTGTGAATGCACAAGGTCGAGCTCAGAAAGCGCTTGATGCGAACGATCTTACTGGTGCGTTGAAGGGCTACACTGAAGCTCTACGCTACACGCCACGAAATGAAGATGTCCGTCAGAAACTTGCGATTCTCTATTTTGGTAAAGGCGATACTCGCAAAGCCTATGAGCTTTATCAGTCTGGAATTAAGCTCAACATCAACAGTGAAAAATTGCGATTAGGGTTATCTAAACTGCTGGTTAAAGCGAATCAATCAGAAGCGGCGCTGAGCCCTTTAGTACACATGCCTCCGCATCCAACTCAAGAGTATCTAGCAATGCGTGCGGCGTTGAGCCAAAAATCACAGCAAGAAGAAATCGCACTCGAGAGTTATCAAAAGTTGGTTGAGGTCGATTCAGATAACGCTCGCTGGTGGTTGGGCTTAGCGATTCAGCAAGAACGCCAACTCGACTTCACGGCTGCTAAAGCGTCATACCAAGGTGCGTTAACCAGAGTCGGTATCTCATCTCAATCACAAAGCTTTGTGCGTGACCGGTTAAAAATACTCAATGCTTTAGAGGAGAGCGGCGATGCAAATTAGATTAAGAAAAAGACTTGGTGATTTGCTTGTCGAAGAAGGCATTATCACCGAGGCTCAAGTTGAACAAGCACTGGCCGCTCAGAAAAGTACTGGGCGTAAGCTCGGTGATGCTCTAATTGAGCTTGGCTTCTTGTCAGAACAGCAAATGCTGAGCTTTTTGTCGCAGCAGTTAGCGATTCCTCTTATTGATTTAAGTCGAGCCGTTGTCGATGTTGAAGCGGTACAGCTTTTGCCAGAAGTACATGCTCGTCGCCTTCGTGCCTTAGTGATTGGGCGCCAAGGTGACACTTTACGTGTTGCTATGAGTGACCCAGCCGATCTGTTTGCCCAAGAGTCTTTGCTTGGTCAGCTCGGCGATTATGCGCTGGAATTCGTTGTTGCTCAAGAAAGGCAATTGGTTGATGGCTTCGATCGCTATTATCGAAGAACCAAAGAGATCGCCTCGTTTGCAGAACAGCTTCACGCTGAACACCAAGTTAATGATGCCTTTGATTTCGATATCGCTGAAGAAGATAGTGATGAAGTTACCGTCGTTAAGCTGATCAACTCGCTATTTGAAGATGCTATTCAGGTTGGTGCTTCGGATATTCATATCGAGCCAGATTCAAACGTATTGCGTCTTCGTCAGCGTATTGATGGCGTACTGCATGAAACATTGCTGAATGAAGTGAATATCGCTTCTGCACTTGTACTGCGCTTGAAGCTGATGGCAAACCTCGATATTTCAGAGAAACGTCTTCCTCAAGATGGTCGCTTTAATATCCGAGCTAAAGGTCAGTCGGTTGATATTCGTATGTCGACCATGCCAGTACAGCACGGTGAATCAGTGGTTATGCGTCTTCTTAACCAGTCAGCAGGCCTACGTAAACTAGAAGAGTCGGGCATACCGAGTGAGCTGTTGGTTCGTCTGCGTCAACAATTGCGCCGTCCACATGGCATGATTTTGGTTACCGGACCAACCGGCTCAGGTAAAACAACAACCTTATACGGCGCGTTAAGTGAATTAAACGAACCGGGTAAAAAGATCATTACTGCGGAAGACCCTGTGGAATACCGCCTACCTCGTGTGAATCAAGTTCAGGTAAACCCTAAGATCAATCTCGATTTCTCTACTATCTTGAGAACCTTTCTACGTCAGGATCCCGATATTATTCTTATCGGTGAGATGCGTGACCACGAAACCGTTGAGATAGGCTTGAGAGCTGCACTGACCGGCCACTTAGTATTAAGTACGTTACATACCAATGATGCGGTAGACAGCGCGTTGCGTATGATGGATATGGGTGCTCCGGGTTACTTGGTCGCGAGCGCTGTTCGAGCAGTAGTCGCACAGCGATTAGTTCGTAAAGTGTGTACAGATTGTAAGGTTGAGGATGAGTTAGATGAACCTCGCAAGCAATGGCTGAGCGTCCGTTTCCCTAACCAAGTAGGTGTGCCGTTTATGAAAGGCCGTGGTTGCCAGAACTGTAACTTAACCGGTTACCGCGGGCGAATTGGTGTATTTGAAATGTTGGAGCTAGAGCAAAACATGATGGATGCACTGAGAGCTAATGATGCGGTAGGTTTTGCTCAAAAGGCGAGACAGTCTGAAAACTATAAACCGTTATTGGCTTCTGCGATGGAATTGGCTCTGCAAGGTGTCGTGAGTCTTGATGAGATAATGCATCTTGGCGAAGGTGATGCGTCCGGTGCCACTGACCCAATTTATCTGTAGGGGTAGAATGATATGCCAACGTATCGTTATGTAGGTCGCAGCTCTGATGGTAGTCAAGTAAGTGGGCAATTAGACGCGAATAACGAAGATCTTGCTGCTGAAAGCTTGATGAGTAAAGGGATCATTCCAACCTCTATCAAACTGGGCAAAAGTGGTGGTTCAGTACTGGATATGGATGTATCGAGTCTGTTCTTTCCGAGTGTACCGTTAGAGGTGTTGGTTCTGTTTTGTCGACAGTTATACAGCCTAACCAAAGCGGGTGTACCACTATTAAGATCGATGAAAGGCCTCACTCAAAACTGCGAAAATAAGCAGCTGAAAGCCGCCTTGGAAGAGGTGGTTGCTGAGCTAACCAATGGTCGCGGCTTAGCGGCGTCAATGCAGATGCACCCAAAGGTATTCAGTCCGTTGTTTGTCTCGATGATTGGCGTTGGTGAAAACACAGGCCGTCTAGATCAGGCTTTACTGCAATTAGCTGGATATTACGAACAAGAAGTTGAGACTCGCAAACGAATTAAGACTGCGATGCGTTACCCAACATTCGTGATCAGTTTTATCTTGATCGCAATGTTCATTCTTAACATCAAGGTTATTCCACAGTTCTCAAGCATGTTTGCGCGCTTTGGTGTCGACTTGCCGCTGCCTACTCGTATCTTGATTGGTATGTCTGAGTTCTTTGTGAATTACTGGGGCTTAATGCTTGGAGTGATCTTTGGTCTTATCTTCGCTTTTAAAGCTTGGGTGAAGACAGACAAAGGCTTGGAAAAGTGGGATCGATTACGCTTAAAAATGCCGGTCATTGGCGGGGTAGTGAATCGAGCACTGTTGTCACGCTTCTCGCGTACTTTTGCTTTGATGCTTAAAGCGGGTGTTCCACTGAACCAGTCGCTAGCGCTTTCGGCGGAAGCTTTAGATAACCGTTTTCTAGAGTTGCGAGTTCAAGCCATGAAATCGGCCATTGAAGCCGGTAGTACGGTTTCGTCGACCGCGATTAACAGCGAAATTTTCACACCGCTCGTGATACAAATGATCTCCGTCGGTGAAGAGACGGGTCGTATTGATGAGCTATTACTTGAAGTGGCTGATTTTTATGACCGCGAAGTCGATTACGATCTGAAAACCTTAACCGCCAGAATTGAACCCATTTTGTTAACCATCGTTGCAGGCATGGTGCTGATTTTGGCGCTAGGTATCTTCTTGCCGATGTGGGGAATGTTGGATGCGATCAAAGGCTAGGGAATGCTAAATAACCTACAACGCTCACGTTTTGTTATTTGGACAGTGGTTATTCTTTTTCTTATTGTCGGTGTGCTTTCGGCATTCAAAACGGTAGAAGAGGAAGCGACTAACACGGCATTTATCGTCGCGAGCAAGCGGATTTTGGAGCAAGCCAATTTGTTCAAACAGCAGTATTTGTTATCGGGTGCTGGGCAAGAAGAAGGCTCGGAACCCCCAAAGATCTACAGCAGAACTGGGTGGGTAATGCCTATCCAAGGTACGGAGCGAGACTGTAATTATTGGCTGGATCAATTATATCCTCAAGGGAGCATTTTAGGGCTAAGCTCTCCAAGAGTTGAAGATAAAAGTGACAACAGACACTTTCACTGTAGTTATCATTATACTGATAAATATCAGGTAGATATATTACTTGAAAGAGAAAGGTTTAGTGTAAAAGCCAATATTTTGGCTTTGTGAAAATATTGACAGTTTTAGTATGGTTTTATACGTGCGCGAATGTATAATGCGCGTTAATAATTAGATGAGTAGGTAGAAAATGCTTAAGAATCAAAAGGGTTTCTCCCTTGTCGAATTAGTGATAGTGATCGTAGTTGTTGGTTTATTGGCGGTCGCTGCGTTGCCTCGTTTTCTTGATGTGACGGATGAAGCCAAGAAATCCAGTATTGAAGGTGTCGCTGGTGGCTTTGCAACGGCTGTTTTGTCAGCAAGAGCACAATGGGAAGCGGAAGCAAGGCCGTCAGAGAAGATAGGTGTTGAAACATACAATACTGTAAACTATGATGGTGTTGATTTTTGGTTAACAAGATCAAAAAACAGTAACAACGTCGAGACCGACTTTCGTGATGGCTATCCGTGGACTCTGAACAATAATTCGAGCACTGCTCCACAAGATATTTCAGACCAAACATGTTCTGAGTTGATGGAAAACTTGCTGCAAAATCCACCTAAAGTAGGTGCGGTTTCAGATGTAGCGAACGACTCAAACTACAAGTATTCAGCGCAAGCAAATTCTGGTGATGCAACCTGTACTTACGTTCAATTAGAAGGTAGTACCGAGCATGAATTTGTTTACGAAATTAAAACTGGTCGTGTGACCGTAACTTTGCAGTAAGTCTGCGTAAAATTAAACATAGAGAGAGCTTAACTATGAAAAGACAAGGCGGTTTCACCCTAATCGAACTAGTGGTTGTAATTGTTATTCTAGGTATTCTTGCTGTAACTGCGGCACCACGTTTCCTAAACTTGCAAGATGATGCGAAAGAATCAGCACTACAAGGTTTAGCCGGAGCAATGAACGGTGCTTCAGGTATTGTATTTGGTAAGTCAGCGATTGCTGGTCTAGAAGCTAGTGCTGCTGCATCAATTACTGAAAATAACGTGACAATTAACACGGTTCTTGGCTACCCAGAAGCTACTTCAGCTGGTATCGGTAATGCAACTGATATGGATGGCTTCAACATTCTTGCTGGCGGTGGTACTGCTCAAGGTGCAACTATCGAATATGGTTTTACTGGTTACACAGACTTCTGTGTTCAATACACAGCTGCAACATCATCAGCTCAAGCTACAGCTCGTGTAGTGTCAAGTGCAAGCGGTACAAACTGTCAATAAGTTCGCTTATTGTTAATGTATGATGAGGCCAGCTCTTGCTGGCCTTTTTTCTATCCAGTGCATATAAATATCAAAACTATTCATATACATAATATCGAAAGCTTCGTTATTTTGTATAATCAGTATTCGCTAGACAGTTAGAGGCTCATTATGGATAACAGCCCCATATCCAACGGCTTTACTCTGGTAGAGCTGATCATCGTTATCATTATTCTTGCTATCGTATCTATTACCGCTGTATCACGTATGTCCGGTCGAAGTAGCTTTGAACTTTATGCCTTACAAGATCAAGTCATTTCAGTTGTTAGGCAGGTTCAAGTCAACCGCATGCAATCCAACCTTGATTCGTCATCTCCTTTAGACCAAGATAATTTTCAACTCGTGGCTGATGGAAATTGTCTTGGTTCATCTAATGCGTGCTCATCCGACGAAGAGTCAGTTTCGCGAAGTGATCGTGTGTTGGAACATGGGTACTTATTTCGCTACCAACCTGATCTTACAGATAACACCCTGGAATTTGACCTTTTAGGAAATCCTACCCTAGCAGCTTCGGCTGGAGTAGGTATAGAGATCAGTGAACAAGCAAACTCAGAAAACCGAGTTTGGGTTTGTATTAATGAGCAAGGCTTTGTTTCTGCTGAAGTGGGAAGGTGTTGATGGTGAAAAACAATGTAAAAGGATTCACTTTAATAGAATCAGTGATTGTAATCGTCTTACTGGGTTTTGCGGCGCTTACATTATCCTCTTTTTTAGCTCCACAATCTGCCCAATCTAGCGATGCAAACTACTACAATCGAGCTTCAGCATTAGGTAGTAGTGTTATGTCTAGGTTACTTGCTCAAAGCTATACGGATATTGATACGTTTGATGGTGAAACGGATCTAAGCAACTTGATTAAAGATGCATCTACCTACATAAACTTTCAAGTTGAGGTTTCTATAGACCCAGTATCAGGCGCGAGTAGTAATCTTAAATCTGTCATTGTCGAAGTTACTTCAAGCTCGCAGCCAACAGTGTCCTTTAATGCTTTTAAGGGGAACTATTGATGCGAATGAAAGGCTTTACATTGATCGAGTTGATTCTAGCCATCGTTGTATCTAGCATTCTGTTGCTCGGTTTAGCTAATTTCACGGAAGTGGGTGTAAAAGGTTATTTTAGTACGGTAGAACGTTATCGCTTACAAACTGAAGCCAATTTTGTTATTGAAAAAATATCACGTGAGATGAGGCATGCAGTACCAAACCTATTCCCCTCAGCAGTATCTAGCGGTTGTGTCTCTTTTTACCCAATCGTAGACTCTGGTTTCTATGTGGTATCAGGGGCAGATATTAATTTTTTAGTAGGCGATTCAGATAGTGATATTCAATCACTGAAAAACTTATCAATGGTTATTAACCCAACGCGCCCTTACGAAGAAATTAATAATATCGATAATGTATTCTCATTAACTAATATCAGCCAAGTTACAGGAACAAATGTCTCAGGAGCTGCATTTACTTTGGTCGATCAGGCTAGTGATTTGGTCGGAGGGTCTGTGAGTAATCGGCATTATATTTTTGACGATGATAATCCTGTTGAATACTGTCTTTCTGGCGATGATTTTTTAACAAGAGCCAATGGTGGAGCGCCAGTTACCATTAGTGATAAATTAAATGTTGCTAAAAGCTCCCTTTTATATTCTCCGGCTACGGTTCAGCAAAATGGAATTGTAGATCTAACCTTTACATTTACTGTTAATGGTGAAACCACGACCTTTGAACAAGAAGTGCAGGTGCTCAATGTCCCGTAGTTATCAACAGCGTGGTAGCGCACTTATAATAGTTATTTTTGTCATCGTTATTGTTGGGTTTCTCGCGACAAGTTTAACGCGTACCAGTTGGTCAACTCACGATACCAATACCCGCTCAGTATTGGGCACTCAGGCATGGCTATTAAGCCATTCTGTTAATGAGTATGTAATGACTCAGTTTTATCCGAGCCTTGACCCACTTGCCTCTTCTGCTGTTTCCGCCGCGTGTACTAACCTAGAGCCACTTGGTGTAGTTTCTGAAGCTAAATCTTTGATATCCAGAGTACCAATGAACTGCTCTCTTAATAGTTTAGAGTGCTCAAGTCGTGGTGAATTAGGTGGTTTTGTTTTTTATGTTTTAGAGTCTTCGGTTGTTTGTGGTTCAGGTATCAATCAAGTACAGCGTATTCAAGAAGTTTGGGTGAGGGAATAAACGATGATAAAGCATTTCTCTGTATTATTAGTTGCGCTTTTTTTATCTCCATTAGTTCAAGCTAATGTTAATACCAACCCTCAGTTTGAGTTTGGTACGGTTCCTGCCGATAAATGTGATATATCCGGACCAACAGTAGAGTGTGTCATTGAGTTTGAAAACACCTATGATTCAGCGCCTTTGGTGTTTGTCATGTCAACGGTTAATGCGAGTCGTTCAAACTTTGATAGTAAGACGACAGAATACCCTTCTGATCTCCGAGTTTGGTCTGTTTCATCGAGCCAGGCAACAATAAAGCAACTACTTCCACCCCATGATGCGGCATGTGTTCGCTTGAAACAGAATAACAATGGGCAGTGGCGATGCAGCACCAATACCAACGATCCTTTAGTGGAGTACGTTGATGCTCCGATGGAAAATATCGACTATTTGGTCATTGAGCCAGGCGTTCTGGAGTTTGATAGTGGGGCGAAATTAGTTGCAGGGACCATTGATTATAACCGTACTTATTCAAATGCTGGTGGTGGAGCTAATAATAGTAAATCGGTGCAATTCAGTGATTTTGGCTTGTCATCCAACTTTAGCTCTTCCCCAGGCGTTTTAGTACAGATTCAAAGCTTGAGCAATATGCAAGGTAGCGCTCCTGTTTGGTTAACCCCAATTGCTCTAAACCCGACAACAAGTACATTTAATCTAGTCCTCGATCGCTCAGAAGTTTCATCTAATGCTCAGCTTACTAGTAATGAACAAGTTGCTTTTGTCGCAGGGCTAGGTGAAGGGTTTATAAATGGACAGAAATTTTGGCTTGGTCAAGGATCAACATCAAATACGCTGAATATCGATGATAGGGTTATCAAACCAATCACAGAAGGTTGTCAGCTTGTACAAAATTTTTCAGCTTCTGGTTTTTCGGGTATCCCGACATTGCTCGCGTCAAAGCGTACACGTAATGGTAACAATGGCGGCTGGCTGAGACGTTGTTCAGTATCGACAACGGGTGTTGCTTTAATTAACGAGGAAGACATGGCCCGAGATGATGAACGTGCGCATGTTGTAGAGCCCTATTCGTACTTTTTATTTGATAAGCCGCCAACGAGTGAAATTTGTCAGTTATTCCCTTCACCAGCTCAAACATGGAAAAATAACGAGAATACTTATATTTTGTTGGATACATCGGAGGGGATAGAAGGAGCGTTAGTATCAAATGGAAAGAGGTATATAGGGTTTCCTCAAAATACGATAACAGGAAATAAGAAGGAGAGCGCTTGTGATAGTACGGAGTGTTATGGTGAAGAAGGATTGTTGGTTAATAAGCAAGAACTAGAAAGCTTCCAATCTCCTGATAATGGACTGGAGACTGTAAATGTATGGCAGGATGATGCAGAATTTTCTAATAATGAATCAATAGGAAGTTTGAGTGTTGGAAAAGGCTCTGTAACATTTTATAGCGGCACATACTGGGTCGGTAGTTTGGATATTAATAACGCAGGGAGAGTCATTATCCCTGACGGAGAAAAAGTTATTATTCACATAGGAAAAGTGAATTTAAGTAATAATGATTCATTTTTCGGTGAAGAAGGTGATGGGCAACTAGTAGCTTTTATCCACGCATTGCAAAACTCTACTGTTAACTTTGCCAACCGGAGTGAGTTTAGAGGTCTTTTATATAGCGAAGTCGATGTCATTATGAGCAACCAGTCAACGGTCTATGGTGCAGTTACTGCTAAGGCTATTAGCCTGAGGAATACTTCTAAGATTATTGCGACTGACAATCATTGTTTTCAACCTTCGGATGACTATGAAATTGATATTTCCCCAGCAACCGATTTAGCTTTGATGTGTGGCGACGACTCCCCTCAATTTACCATTAATACCTCTAATAATGGTGTGGCGGGAAGCCTAGGTGTTACGGTGAGTATTACGCCAGACGCTGATGAATTCGACGTTTCTGTACTGCAAGGACAAGGTTCAGGTACTTACCCTAATTATGTTTCAAATGACGATGGTGAATTAACTTTAAAAGTTGTCGCTAAAGATACTGCCAATATTGATTTTGATACAGGTTATAAGCTAACGGCGACATTAGTCGATGATTCTGGTAAAGAGGTTGAAAGCCAGTTCAAGTTCGTACCATTTAAATTTTCTTTAGTGGATGGTGATAGTCCAACAAATCGCCTTGACGTTATTGCGGGGCAAGCTACTCCTACGGTAACTAAAGTTTTAGCCTGTGACCTAGGTGACTCTATTGTAGTTGCCGAAAACTATGTAGGAGAAGCCGAGAAGCAAGTAACCATTACTCATGAGCTGGATAATTCTTGGAATGGCTCTGATGGAACGTTAACTTACTTACCTGAATTCAAAAAAGGCAGCGCTGCAACTGACTTAACTATCTCTGAGTCAGGGCTTTTCAACGTCACTTTAAAAGATAGCAGTTTTGATTGTACTGGTTTCGCTGGTTGTCCTGATGATGGGAGTTACGATTTAGAAGGGAGCTTTTCTATTTATTCTCGCCCGTGGCAATTTGCGATCTGTACGGATAATAACTCTGATGGTAACAGCAGTAGTGGGGCAGCATTTGTTGCCGCCGGTGAGGCGTTTGATGTGTACGCTCGTCCAATAAAATATACTAACTCATATTCTGTTTGTGGCGATGATAACTTGTTGACGTACAATTACTTTAAGTCGACAGCAAGCGTGGAAGTTACAACGACTTTAGATACACCTCTAATTACGGTTTATCCTGACGCTAAGTTAGGTGATTTAACCCCTGAAACTCAGCTAATTAAACAAATTTCATCGAATGATCAGTCTAACAAAGGCTATAAATTTGAAAGTTTAAAATACTCAGAGGTGGGTAGTTTTAACTTTGTTGCAACTGAAACTGGCAGCTTCTACGGGAGTATCCTTGGCGGCTTTTCTGGCATTAAGTCTATTGGACGTTTTTATCCTAAATATTTTAAGGTTTATTTGGATGAGACAGTGTTTCCACCATTAGTCACTGATTGGTTATACCCAAGTTCTCAAAATTTCACATATATGAATCAGCCTTTTGGTGTGGATGAGTTTTACGTAGAGGCATTGAACGAAAATAGAGATAGCGTGAAAAACTATGTGTATTTTCACTCTGATCTTCAGGCTGATTTAGTACTTGACCAAATTGATTCTAACGGTCTATTTTCGGGACGTTTTGTTGCGGCAAATCAGTTAACAGGAAGTTGGCCTGGAAAAGCAGGTACAGCACGTTTAGTTAATGGTAAAAGTGTAGGGAAGTTTAGTCATTCGATAGGAAGTACTTGTAGTAGTAGCTTGTGTTGGAGCAAGAAAATAGCAGCACAGAAGTACGAAGATGGTCCTTTCAATCTGAATGAAGTGGGTCAAGATACCTCAATTAGTATCGCGGCTCCTATATCTACAGGAAGTAATGAAGACCCGATAGCATTTTTCAATCTAGATGATCAAAGGTTAGATGTGCAGCCCGATATTCGCTTTGGTCGAATAGATCTAGACGATGTTGGTGGTAATTCAGGATCAACAATTGCTATTCCTCTAAGAGCAGAGTATTGGAATGGCAGCCGCTTTGTTCTCAATGAAGATGATAATGCTACAAACGTCGAAGCTTCTACGAGTGCTAGCGATGTTGTTTGGTCTGAAGATGGCGGCGTCACCACGACAGTAACATTCGATAATGGCGGCCAAGTCTCTGGTGGAGAGTCTCGTAACCTGACGGCTTCTCAAGGCGATGACGTAAGCATCCGTGAACAAGTGCAGTTGTGGCAAAATATGGATGATATTCCATGGCTCAGATACGATTGGGATAGCGATAAGGTTTCGGATGAGGTAAATGGAGAGCAGGATCCCTCCACCGTCGTCACATTTGGTATTTACCGCGGTAACGATCGTGTGATCTACCGAGGTGAAAGTGGCTTAACAGGTCAGTAATAATATAATTTTTGCCCCTTAAGTTAGGAATCTGTAAGAAATTGCGGGTTTCAGTCCATGTTTGTACTTCAATGCCTTGCCGTAACAGCAAGGCATTGGTACATTTAGTGCAATTTTTGTCTTCTAATTCTTGCAGGATGAGCGAAGAATATGTTTAAAAAACTTCGTGGCATGTTTTCAAACGACCTATCGATTGATTTAGGTACAGCCAATACCCTTATTTATGTAAAAGGCCAAGGCATTGTTCTTGATGAGCCTTCAGTTGTAGCTATTCGCCAAGATCGTGCGGGTTCTGCAAAGAGTGTCGCTGCTGTTGGCCACGCTGCTAAGCAAATGCTTGGTCGTACGCCTGGTAACATTTCAGCGATCCGTCCAATGAAAGATGGCGTAATTGCTGATTTCTACGTAACGGAAAAAATGCTTCAGCACTTCATCAAACAAGTGCATGACAACAGTGTGCTTAAACCAAGTCCTCGTGTTTTGGTTTGTGTACCTTGTGGTTCAACACAGGTTGAGCGTCGTGCTATCCGTGAATCAGCGTTAGGTGCTGGTGCTCGTGAGGTTTACCTAATCGATGAGCCTATGGCTGCTGCGATTGGTGCTGGCCTACGTGTCTCTGAGCCAACAGGTTCAATGGTTGTTGATATCGGTGGTGGTACTACTGAAGTTGCGGTTATCTCACTGAACGGTGTGGTTTACTCGTCTTCTGTTCGCATTGGTGGTGACCGTTTTGATGAAGCGATCATCAACTACGTTCGTCGTAACTACGGCAGCTTGATCGGTGAAGCGACAGCAGAGAAGATCAAACACGAAATCGGTTCAGCTTACCCTGGCGATGAAGTCAATGAGATCGAAGTTCGCGGTCGTAACCTTGCTGAAGGTGTGCCTCGTAGCTTTAGCCTAAACTCAAACGAAATCCTTGAAGCACTTCAAGAACCTCTATCTGGCATCGTATCTGCAGTGATGGTTGCACTTGAACAGTGTCCACCAGAGCTGGCTTCTGATATCTCAGAAAACGGTATGGTACTAACAGGTGGTGGTGCACTGCTTAAAGACCTTGATCGCCTGTTAACAGAAGAAACAGGTATCCCTGTTGTTGTTGCAGAAGAGCCATTAACGTGTGTTGCTCTAGGTGGCGGTAAAGCTCTAGAGATGATCGACATGCACGGCGGCGATCTGTTCAGCGAAGAATAATATCTAGTGTTAGGCTCTTTTCTTATCTAGTTTTATGTAAAGAGCCTAGGACCTTGTCTATAGGATCAAATGTAGCTCTAGGACCAAATATAGAATGAAGCCAATTTTTGGTAGAGGTCCCTCTCTACAATTGCGCCTGTTTTTTGCTGTAATTTTATCAGCCAGCCTTATGCTGGCTGATAGTCGTTTAGATGCTTTCTCAAATGTTCGCTATCTATTAAACAGCATGGTTGCGCCTATTCAATATGCAGCCAACTTGCCTCGCACTATGTTCGATGGTGTTTACGACCGTTTTAGCACTCGCAAAGGGTTAATTGAATCTAACCATAATATTAAACGAGAAGTCTTGCGTCTGAAGAGCGAGCTGATTCTGCTTGAGCAATATCAAGAAGAAAACAAGCGCCTTCGTAAGCTGTTAGGCTCGCCGTTTATCCGTGATGAGAAGAAAGTCGTCACAGAAGTTATGGCGGTAGACACTTCACCATATCGCCATCAAGTCGTGATCGACAAAGGTCAGATTGATGGGGTGTATGAAGGTCAGCCGGTGATCAACGAAAAAGGCATTGTCGGCCAAGTCACTTTCGTTGCTGCTCATAATAGTCGTGTATTACTACTCACTGATGCAAACAATGCGATTCCTGTTCAGGTTATTCGTAATGACATCCGTGTGATTGCTTCGGGCAATGGCATGATTGATGAGATCCAGCTAGAGCACATTCCAACCAGTACCGATATACAAGAAGAAGATCTGTTGGTGACATCAGGTCTTGGTGGGGTATATCCAGAAGGTTATCCAGTCGCCTATGTTACGGCCGTTGATTACGACCCGAAACGTGAGTTCGCTGTGATTAAAGCAGAGCCTGTGGTTGAGTTCGATAAGCTCAGATACCTGCTGCTTGTATGGCCTGATGAAAACAAACAGATGCAAGCGGATCAATCGAGCATAGAACAAGCATTGTTAGAGGGCGAAGATGGCCAATAGCGTTTTGAGAAGCAAGGTAGTAATTTTCTGCTCATTTTTAATAGCACTGATTCTGCAGACGATCCCTTGGCCTGGTAGCTTAGATTTATTTAGACCATCTTGGTTACTGCTGGTTACGTGTTACTGGGTTTTGGCTCTACCGCATCGTGTTAACGTGGGTAGTGCTTTGATTTTAGGCTTATTGTGGGACCTTTTGATCGGCTCTACTCTGGGTATTCGAGGCATGATGATGGCAATAGTGATGTACATTATTGCGATGAACTTCCTCGTCATTCGTAACATGGCGTTATGGCAGCAAGCGATGATCATTGCCGCGTTAACGGTCTTGTTTGAGGTGTTGATCTTCTTTGGTGAATATTTGATCCAAGATGTTGTTTTCAATCCGTTATCGTTATGGAGCGCATTGATAAACTGTATACTTTGGCCTTGGATGTTTTTATTAATGAGACGCGTGCGTCGCCATTGGCATGTGAGGTAGCGTGACGATGGAAAAGAAACATTTAGTTTTGGCATCCGGCTCTCCACGCCGCAAAGAATTGCTATCTCAACTCGGTTATGAGTTTTCTGTCCTCGTAACCGATGTTGAAGAGTGTAAACACGCTCAAGAAACCGCCGAAGAATATGTTAAGCGACTATCTTTAGATAAAGCTTTAGCTGCGTTGTCTTTATTGAAAGATAACCCTTCTGAAAGGCAGCATGTCGTTCCTAGTTCTGATACTGTAGATCATGGCTCTGATATAGTCGTTCTTGGTTCTGACACAGTCGTCGTAAGCCAAGGGCAAGTGCTTGAGAAACCCACCGATTTTGCTGACTCTAAGCGCATGCTTACTCAGTTAGCGAATGAACGTCACCAAGTGATGACGGCGGTTTCTGTGGTTTCAGAAGAAAAACAAAGAACAGAAATCATTATTACCGACGTATGGTTTAAACCCCTCAGTGAAAAAGAAATAGAACAATACTGGCAAACAGGGGAGCCATGCGATAAAGCCGGTAGCTATGGGATCCAAGGTTTGGGCGGACGCTTTGTCACCCGAATCGAAGGTAGTTATTACGCCGTTGTCGGCTTACCTTTATTTGAAACGGACCAGCTACTGCAAGAATTCTTATAATTACTAATCTGAGGTGCACCATGAGTGCTGAATTGTTGCTGAACGTGACCCCGAGTGAAACTCGTGTGGCCATGATTGAAGGGGGGGCTCTTCAAGAGATCCATGTCGAACGAGATGCTCGACGCGGTATCGTAGGAAATATCTATAAAGGACGTGTAAGCCGTGTTCTTCCGGGAATGCAGGCGGCTTTTGTGGATATAGGCCTTGAGAAAGCAGCTTTTTTACACGCCTCTGATATTGTCCCACACACTGAATGTGTCGCTGAAAACGAAAAGAAACAATTTCAGGTTCGTGATATTTCAGAGCTTGTCCGTCAAGGGCAAGACATTGTGGTGCAAGTGGTCAAAGACCCTCTTGGTACTAAAGGTGCTCGCTTAACCACTGATATCACTCTACCGTCTCGTTATCTGGTATTTATGCCGGGCGCAAGTCATGTTGGTGTATCTCAACGTATCGACAGCGAGTCTGAACGTAACCGTCTTAAAAAAGTCGTGTCTCGTTACTGTGACGAACACGGTGGCTTCATCATCCGCACAGCAGCAGAAGGTGCAGATTCAAATGAGTTGGCACAAGATGCCGCATTCTTGAAGCGATTATGGCTAAAAGTATTAGAGCGTCGTGGTAAGCACAAGGCGCGTACTCGTTTGTATGGTGAGCTTTGCTTAAGCCAACGTATCTTACGTGACTTCGTCGGTACTGAGCTGAGCAAGATTCAGGTCGATTCTCGTCTAGAATATGAAAACCTAAAAGAGTTTACCTCTGAATACGTGCCAGAGCTGACAGACAAGCTTGAGCTGTATGAAGGTGATAAACCTATCTTTGATATGTACGATACCGAGAACGAAATTCAGCGTTCATTGGATCGTAAAGTCGAATTAAAGTCTGGTGGATATTTGATTATTGACCAAACTGAAGCGATGACCACGGTTGATATCAACACTGGCGCGTTTGTTGGTCGCCGTAATCTAGAAGAGACGATTTTCAACACCAATGTAGAAGCGACTCAAGCGATTGCTCGTCAGCTGCGTCTACGTAACTTAGGTGGCATCATCATTATCGACTTTATTGATATGTTGTCTGAGGAACATCGTAAGCGAGTACTAACTTCTTTAGAGGCTGCGCTCGACAAAGACCGTGTGAAAACCAATATTAATGGCTTCACGCAGCTTGGGTTGGTTGAGATGACTCGTAAACGTACTCGTGAAAGTATTGAGCATATCCTATGTTCGAGCTGTCCTGCTTGTGAAGGCCGCGGCAGTGTGAAGACAGTTGAAACCGTTTGTTATGAAATTCTTCGAGAGATCACGCGAGTGAATCGTGCGTACGACGCCGATAAATTTGTGGTCTATGCGGCAGCTGCCGTAGCTGAGGCGTTAGAGGGCGATGAATCTCATGCGCTTGCGGAGCTTGAAGTCTTTATTGGTAAGCAAGTTAAAATCCAGGCTGAGCCTCTGTACATACAAGAGCAGTTTGATGTTGTTATGATGTAATGGAAATTTTGTGAGCTCAAGCGTTACTCTGATTCTACGTGCATGTTTATGGTTAGTGGTTACTCTCTTAGTAACGCTAGCCATTGCCGTTACTACACTGCGTGTAGCCTTGCCCAATTTAAACAAGTATCAATCTGAAATTGAGCTTTGGGTAAACCAACACTCCGGTTTTGATTTTTCGATTCAAGACGTGGGCGGTTTTTGGCGTAACACTCACCCCTCTATTGCTCTGCAAGGCGTTAAAGCCAGCCTTCCCAATGCGGAAGATGTGAGCTTTTCTGTCGAGCGTGTTGAAGTCGAGTTTGACTTGATTCAATCGGTCGTACAGATGCGCCCGGTTGTGGCCGAGTTGGTCATGAATCAAATGTATCTTGATATCCGCTCAATTGAGCTGTTTGCTGGGCAAAATGGCAAAGATGAGCCTAAAGATTCTGGCTCTTCCCAGCGAGCGATGCAAGAGCTCGATAATTTACTGCTAAAAACACTCGTCGATGTAACTGCAAAAGATTCTTCTATTCTTTATCACTCTGTTTCGGGTGAAGAACGTCAGCTCGATATAGAAACCTTAAAATGGCAAAACTCAGACAAACATCACCTTGCTGAAGGTGTGGTGAGTATCAAAGGTGCCAATCTAAACTCTCTGTCAGTGAGTGCTAACTTTATTGATGGTGGGTCACTGACTGATGTGACTGGTGAGTTTTATGTCAGTGCCGACAGCATTTCTGTTAAGCCATGGCTTACGCATTATATGCAGGCGGAATCCGGCATTGAAACGGGTACTGTGAGCTTGAATAGCTGGCTTACGCTGCGAAATAGCAAGCCAGTGAGCGCTTATGTTGAGGTTTTACCCTCAGAACTGGCGTGGAACGAAGATGGCGAGCATGACCTCATGCTTGAGTCCGGTGTCTTTAAGTTGTCGCCGACTGATGATGGTTGGCAAGTAAATGGTCACTCACTAAACCTTAGAACGGATGACACACCTTGGCCGGAACTCGACGTAGCGTTCAAGTGGAATCAAGGTCCATGGCAACTCAACATTTCTGAGCTGGATATTGCGACTATTACTCCGTTGATTAAGCTGCTGCCTGACTCTGAACAATCAACCAAAATGATTAACGTATTGGCGCCGGGCGGCTCTGTTTCTGATATCCGTGTTTCCATGGGTTCGGGAATTGACAGTTTACGTTATTCAGCCAGTTTTTCTGATCTTGCTATCGAGCAGTGGGAACTAGTCCCAGGCTTTAGCCAAGTGTCTGGTAGTGTGTTTGGTTCGGCCTCGGAAGCGAAAGCTAGCCTGCATGTTATTGACGATGTGTTCCCTTATGGTGACGTATTCCAAGCGCCTTTGAATATCAAACAAGGTCAGGTTGATATTGTTTGGCAGCAAGATGAAAACGGCTGGAAGCTGTGGTCAGACAAAATCACAGCTGCCACCCCCGATTTACAAGTACTAGGCGCATTCCGCTTAGACTTCCCAAAAGATGCGAGCCCGTTTTTATCCTTCTACGGCGAAGCGGACGCTTACAATGTCGGTGAAACATGGCGCTACTTACCTACACTGGCTCTTGGGCAAGATCTAACAGACTACCTTTCAACTGCGATTCAAGCCGGTAAAGCGGATACCGTAAAACTGTTGTGGCATGGTGATTTGTCTCAATACCCATACACTAACCACGATGGTATTTTCCAGGTTTGGGTTGGCTTAGAAGATGCGAAATTCAGCTTTGATACCGCGTGGCCACTGATTACTGATCTTCAGCTTGATCTGTTGTTTGAAAATGATGCGATGCATCTGGATTCTCGCTCAGCTCAACTGATGGATGTGACGGCAGATCGAATCACAGGACGCATTCCTTATTTAGGGGAAGGCGGCCATATTGAAATTGAAGCTAAAGCGACGGCGTCTGGCAACGCAGTACGCGATTACATGACGTCTTCGCCACTGGTGGGCTCGGTAGGCGCAGCCTTAACCGCACTTCAAGTGAGTGGTGATGTCTCTTCTGAGTTCCAGCTGAATATTCCGTTTGATTCTGAAAAAGAAGCAAGAGCATGGGGTTACGCCGACTTAAGTGGCAACCATGTTGAGATTGAAGCGCCGCCAATGGTGCTCGAGAACACCACGGGTCGAATTGAATTTGATAATGACGTAGTGACGGCAAATGGCCTCGCTGCGGATCTGCTTAACCAAGGTATCTCGCTTGATTTTAAGGGCCTTAATGATGGTCCTGGCTATGCAGTTGATATTGATGTGTTAGGTGATTGGGACGTCAAGCCTCTAGAACCTTACATCGGTGAGCAATGGTTAAGCCGCTTATCAGGTCATGCGCAATGGCAAAGCCAGATTGATATCCAGCTGAATGATATCGGCTTTACCTACCAACTAGACTTACAGTCAGACCTAAAATACTTGGCGAGTGATTACCCATATCCATTGGCGAAAAAATCACTAGAAAGTGGCTCTGCAAGGCTACAGGCATCGGGTAACCAAGAGACGATTACCGCGCGCCTGCAATTGCCAAACACCAAGTACCAAGCTGAGATTGATATCACAGGCGACGTGCCTGAGTTAACGGCGACCAACTTAGTGCTTGGTCGCGGTGGCTACAAAATTAGCCCGGTGGTGGGCCATCACGCACTGATTCGTACAGACAAATTCAATGCCGATGATTGGTTATCGGTTGTAATGGAACCGGTAAAGCCTTCAACGGCTGTACTTAGTCAAATGAACACGCCAACCATACCTGCGCCAAGCCGTATTACCTTTGAGAGTAAAGAGCTGATCTTGGGTGGTATCTCTTGGAATGACGTCGATTTTAGTGCTCGTAAGAACAAACAGGCGTGGCAAATGGAAGTGTCTAGCCAAGAGCTAGAAGGGGATATTAACTACCTGCCTCCTTATGATTTGACAGTTTCACTGGATCGTCTGCATCTGTTTGTTCCTGAGTGGAGTGATAAGAACAACCAAGATCAGCAACTGCTGCAACGTAAAGAACAAGCTGCGCCATTGATATCCAAATTGGATAGAGAGATCCACGATGCGATGCCAAACCTGACCCTGACGCTGAACGACTTTTGGCTGCAAGGCTACAAGGTGGGTAAGGTCGATGTTGAAATGACGAGGAACGAAGATCGTATCGAGTGGAACAAAATCCAGGTGCGAAGCGGCGGTAACAAAGCGGATGTGAGTGGCTGGTGGGAACTGCAAGGTGACAAGAGTCATTCATCGTTAACCGTTGATGTTGAAGGTGAAAACAACAGCGAGCTCATGGAGCGCTTTGGTATTACTTCCGGGATTCAAAAAGCGCCATTCGCGTTGGAAGGTCAACTAAATTGGGATGGTTCGCCTTGGGGAATCAAAATGGATACCCTTGATGGCAACGTTAAAACCAAGTTTGGTAAAGGCATTATCTCGGATGTGAGCGGCGCAGCTCGATTACTTGGCCTGTTTAGCCTAGATTCGATCATCCGTAAGATGCAGCTCGATTTCTCAGATGTGTTTGATAAAGGTATGGCCTTCAACAGCATCACCGGAACGGGCGAGATTCAAAATGGTATCTTCCTGACCAATGATCTGAATATGGATGCGGTCGCCGGTGAGATGAAAATCAAAGGTATCGCTAACCTCAACACACGTCAGGTTGATGCTGAGGTGAACTTTACCCCAGATATTACCTCGGGTATTCCTGTGTTAACGGCCTTTGCGGTAACCCCTCAAACGGCACTGTACGTATTGGCGGTGACCACAGTTATTTCGCCTGTTGTGGAAGTCTTTACCCAAGTAAATTATTCGGTGAAAGGACCATTGGATTCACCAACGGTGAGCGAGCTTTCTCGTAGCTCTGGCGAGTTCCAGCTACCAGAGAAGCTGAGAAAATTAGCCGAATAAACCTTAAATTAGCTGAAAATACCTTAGTATCCTAATCAGCGAATATACGGTGAAATGCTGATTTCTGAATCATAATGAATGGAGGAGCGATACACATGGATTGTGTTGGGTTGATTCAAATGACATCTGGCCCTAGCCCTGAATTGAACTTTGAGTACCTTGCTCAAGAAGTTGCAAAGTGCAAAGGGTTGGGGGCTAAGTGGGTTGTTTGCCCTGAAAACACGTTAGTCTTTGGCAGTAAAGTCGACTATCACCAGTGTGCTGAGCCTTTAAATGATGGCCCACTGCAAAAGAAAATCTCTGAGCTAGCAAAGCTTCATAGAATTTGGATCGTCATTGGCAGTATGCCGATAAGCACAACTAACGGCGTGACGACCACAACCTTGGTAATTGATGATTTTGGTTGCCTCGTTGCTCATTACGACAAGCTACACATGTTTGATGTGGATGTCGCTGACGCACATAAGTGTTATCGAGAGTCAGATATTTTCACTCCGGGCAACCAAGTTGTGACAGCGGAAACGCCTTTTGGTCGCTTAGGTTTGAGTATTTGTTATGATGTGCGCTTTCCACACTTGTATTCAGAGTTACGTAAGCAAGGGGCACAAATCATTGTGGTGCCTGCGGCTTTTACAGCGGTAACAGGTCAAGCGCACTGGGAAGCATTGTTAAGATGCCGCGCGATTGAAACACAGTCGTGGATTGTCGCGGTAGGTCAAGGCGGAAAACACCCTTGCCAAAGAGAAACATGGGGACACTCAATGGTGGTTGATCCATGGGGACGAGTGGTCGCACAGTTAGACCAAGATCCTAAAAGTATGGTGGTTGAGATAGACACATCCAGTTGTGAGTCAATTAGGCAAAATATGCCAATCACGCAACACTCTCGATTTACCAATCAATTTTAATTACAAACAAGAGCCATCTATGAGCATTAATCAAATTGAAGAAGCGCTACTGAACCCGACAGGGCTTACGGAGCAAAATATCGCAGATACATTGGCGAGCATTGCTACCCGCCAAATTGATTATGCTGATATCTACTTTCAGTCAAGCTGGCACGAATCTTTAGTGCTAGAAGACAGCATTATTAAAGACGGCTCTTTCAATATCGATTGCGGTGTTGGTGTTCGTGCAGTATCTGGTGAAAAGACCGGTTTTGCTTACTCTGATCAAATCCAACTGGATGGTCTGAAGCAGAGCGCAATTGCGGCTCGTGGTATTGCTAAACAAGGTCAAAACGGCAAGGTTCAAGCGTTCAAACGCAACTCTAACCAAGCTTACTATGATGCAGTTAACCCGCTAGCGAGCTGGGAGAAACAGCAGAAAACAGAATTACTAAAATCATTAGATGCTTACATTCGCACTAAAGAACCGATGGTGACTGAAGTATCGGTGAGCCTAAGTGGTGTGCATGAGCAGATGCTAGTTGCTGCTACTGATGGCACTTACGCTGGTGATATTCGTCCGCTGGTCCGCTTGTCTATTAGTGTACTTGCACAGAAGGGTGATCGTCGTGAGCGTGGTAGCGCTGGTGGTGGTGGTCGTTTTGGTTACGACTTCTTCTTAAGTGATGACAAAGGCACTCAAGTTGCTTACCAATTTGCTGATGAAGCGATTCGCCAAGCATTAGTTAACCTTGAAGCGGTTGCAGCGCCTGCTGGTGCAATGCCTGTGGTTCTTGGTTCTGGTTGGCCGGGCGTTCTGCTGCATGAAGCGGTAGGCCACGGTTTAGAAGGCGACTTCAACCGTAAAGAGTCATCAGTATTCTCTGGCAAAGTTGGTGAGCAAGTAACTTCAAGCCTTTGTACGATTGTGGATGACGGCACATTAACGGATCTACGTGGTTCATTGAACGTCGATGATGAAGGTGTTAACGGTCAGTACAATACGCTAATCGAAAACGGCATCTTAAAAGGTTACATGCAAGATAAGCTGAACGCGCGTCTAATGGGTGTAGCACCGACAGGTAATGGTCGTCGTGAGTCATACGCGCATCTTCCAATGCCACGTATGACGAATACATACATGCTACCGGGCGAACACACGCCGGAAGAGATCATCGCAACGGTTGAGAAAGGTATCTACGCACCGAACTTCGGTGGCGGTCAGGTCGATATCACATCAGGTAAGTTCGTATTCTCAGCGTCTGAAGCGTACATGATTGAAAACGGTAAGATCACTCACCCAGTGAAAGGCGCGACGCTAATCGGTTCTGGTATCGAAGCGATGCAGCAGGTGTCTATGGTGGGTAACGACCTAAGCATCGACCGTGGTGTGGGTGTGTGTGGTAAGGCTGGTCAAAGTGTGCCAGTGGGTGTTGGTCAACCAACATTGAAACTAGACTCGCTAACCGTTGGTGGTACTGAGTAATTCAGACTAACCTCTGCCGACTTACTTCAAAATATTAAATTGAAAAGCGCCTCCAATGTGAGGCGCTTTTTGTTTTTAGATTGCTGATTCAGTGAGCGTATAGAGTCACTACATGTTCTCTTCCGCAAACTCAGCTAGTCGGCTACGCACCACACCATTGAGGTGGATGTTGGCACTGCCTTCGAAGTTTTTAAAACGCTCAACCATGTAGGTTAAGCCTGAAGTCACAGGGGTTAGGTAAGAAGAATCTATCTGCGCTAAGTTACCTGAGCAGACGATCTTAGTACCTTCACCACAACGGGTGATGATGGTTTTTATCTGTGAAGCGGTGAGGTTCTGACACTCATCCAAAAGCACAAAGGCATTTTGAATCGAGCGGCCACGCATGAAGTTGATTGATTTGAACTGGATATTGGCTTTGTCACAGATGTACTTCATCGAGCCTTCTGTGCAGTGGTCGTTCTTGTGCAGCGCTTCCAGTGTATCGGTCACTGCGGCTAACCAAGGCAACATTTTCTCTTCCTCTGTACCCGGAAGGAAACCTATCGACTCACCAATATCAGGGGTGTTGCGGGTTACGATGATCTTATCGAATTGCTTACGTTCAATGGTTTGTTCAAGTGCAGCAGCCATAGCAAGCAGTGTCTTACCACTACCTGCGGCGCCAGTGAGAATCACAAGATCAATATCAGGGTCGAGCAGCGCATCAATCGCCATGCCTTGATAGACGTTCTTTGGTGTGATGTCCCATGCTCTGCGATTCATCAATCTTTCGCGGCTGAGGTCTCTCAGGGTAATGCTTTCCGGCTCAATCTCCTCGACTCGAGCGGCAAAGTCACTTTCTTCGTCAATCACATATTGGTTGAGGAAGGTTGGCTCGAACGGCGCTCTTGCTAAGGTGTGCAGCGTCTTGCCGCCTAAACTTCTGCTCTCGACATTATCGATACCATCCCAAAATGAGCCTTCCAGTTGTTGGAAGCCTTTGGTGAGGTATTGGATATCATCAATCAGTTGGTCAGTTTGATAGTCTTCAACAAAACGTACACCGGCGCCTTTTGCTCGTAAACGCATATTGATGTCTTTGGTGATGAGAACCACTTCGCGTGGTGCGCGTTTATTTTGAAGATAGAGGACAGCGTTGAGGATTCGGTTATCGCCCGCCTTGTCATCGGCAAAGGCTTTGATGCTTTCTTGAAGTTCGTAGTCAGCGAGTATTGAAATACTGCCAGATGCATTTATGTCTTTAGAAAAAGGGATGCCTTCCGATATTTGGTCTGGTGTGGCTTCCCTGAACAGGTCTTCGAGCGTTCGAATCGCAATTCTCGCATCTCGAGCAACGTCTCTTTTACTGTCTTTGATTCTGTCGAGTTCTTCTAGCACTGTCATGGGGATAACGACATCGTGCTCTTGGAAAGAAAATATAGCGAAGGGTTCGTGAAGTAGGATATTGGTGTCTAAAACAAATAGCTTCCGGTTGGTCTCGCCCATAGCATCTCCTTGCCGACGTGCGGCTTGCCTTGCATTCATTGAACGTAGATAAAGCTCATATAAAGATTAGTATCTGATTCTGGTGATAGTCAACTACTCACCTAAACTTCATCTAGAGGAACAGCACCATATCGTTACGAGTGAATATGGTGTATTCGTTTGAGAGCAGCAATCTGCTACCTATAGATTAACCATGAATTTTTGACAGTTTGATTGCACTGGCGAAAACAGAAAAAAAGCATGAAATCATCTCCTTTAGGCGTGACCTAAATCACAGCATCGAGTAAGATTAGCGACCTTTTTCTGCACCATTTTCTCGAGATATTTATTATTGAGAGCGCACTTAAAAAGTGGCTGCAAACTAGACATTTTTGGCTATATTTTTAGTTCAGGAGCGATAATGTTCTTGTTTAAAACTGCAGTTAAGAAGACCAAATTCCAACTATAAGATTGAGGTAGTCGATTCATGACATTTGCTTTGGGGCAACGCTGGATAAGCGATACGGAGAGCGATTTAGGTTTAGGTACCGTTGTAGCAATGGATGCTCGCACAGTGACACTAATGTTTGCAGCGTCAGAAGAAAACCGTGTTTATGCACGTACTGATGCTCCCGTAACCCGAGTAACGTTTAATGTAGGCGATGTCATCGAATGCCAAGAAGGTTGGTCTCTGTCTGTCGAAGAAGTTATCGAAGACAAAGGGCTGCTAACCTACTTAGGTACTCGCGAAGATACCCAAGAAACAGAAGTCACTCTGCGTGAAATCTTCTTAAGCAACCAGATCCGCTTTAACAAGCCACAAGATAAGCTATACGCAGGTCAAATCGACCGTATGGATAACTTTGTGTTGCGTTACCGTGCGCTAAGCAACCAGTACCAACAACACAAGAGCCCGATGCGTGGCTTGTGTGGTATGCGTGCTGGCTTGATCCCTCATCAGCTATACATCGCTCATGAAGTGGGTCGTCGTCACGCTCCGCGCGTTTTACTGGCTGATGAAGTGGGCCTAGGTAAAACCATCGAAGCGGGCATGATCATCCACCAACAGGTGCTGTCTGGCCGTGCTGAACGCATTCTGATTGTGGTTCCTGAAACTCTACAACACCAATGGTTAGTAGAGATGATGCGCCGTTTCAACCTGCATTTTTCTATCTTCGATGAAGAGCGTTGTATTGAAGCGTTTGCTGAATCAGACAACCCGTTTGATACCCAGCAGTACGTTCTGTGTTCTTTGGACTTCCTACGTAAGAGCCGTAAGCGCTACGAGCAAGCACTTGAAGGCGAGTGGGACTTGTTGGTTGTCGATGAAGCGCATCACCTTGAGTGGAGCCAAGACAAACCAAGCCGCGAATACCAAGTGGTTGAAGGCTTAGCGGAAAATACGTCTGGTGTGCTACTACTAACAGCAACGCCTGAACAGCTGGGTCGTGAGAGTCACTTTGCACGTCTGCGTCTGCTTGATCCTGATCGCTTCTACGATTACGAAGCATTCGTTGAAGAAGAAGACCAATACGCACCGGTTGCTGATGCAGTAACGGCATTGTTCTCCGGCGTGAAGCTTGAAAACAGCGCGAAGAACCAGATTACGGAACTGCTTTCTGAGCAAGATGTAGAGCCTCTATTCCGCGTTATCGAAGGTGATAGCAGCGAAGAAGAGCAAGCGTTAGCTCGCCAAGAATTGATTGATAACCTTATGGATCGCCATGGTACTGGCCGTGTTCTTTTCAGAAACACACGTGCTGCAATCAAAGGCTTCCCTAAGCGAAATGTAAACCTACTGCCGATGGAAATTCCAACGCAGTACACAACCTCAATGCGTGTATCTGGCATGATCGGTGGCAAGATGGCTCCCGAAGCTCGTGCTATGAAGATGCTGTATCCAGAAGAGATCTTCCAAGAGTTTGAAGGTGAAGATTCAAGCTGGTGGCAGTTCGACTCACGCGTTAACTGGTTGATTGAAAAGATCCAAGACAAGCGCAGCGAGAAGATCCTAGTGATCGCCTCTCGTGCAAGTACGGCTCTTCAATTAGAGCAAGCACTGCGTGAGCGTGAAGGTGTACGTGCAACTGTATTCCACGAAGGCATGTCGATTCTAGAGCGTGATAAAGCTGCGGCTTACTTTGCTCAAGAAGAGGGCGGCGCTCAGGTTCTTATCTGTAGTGAAATCGGCTCTGAAGGTCGTAACTTCCAGTTCGCTAACCAACTTGTGATGTTCGATCTTCCATTCAACCCAGACTTGCTTGAGCAACGTATTGGCCGTTTGGACCGTATCGGTCAGCTGCGTGATATCGACATTCATGTTCCTTACCTAAAAGGCACATCACAGGCGATCCTTGCGCGTTGGTTCGATGAAGGTTTGAATGCGTTTGCAGAGACTTGCCCAACCGGTCGCACGGTTTACGACAAGTACTCAGATGTTCTTATCGAGATGCTAGCTTCTGGTAACACAGAGCAATTGGATAAAGTGATTGAAGAGTCAGCCAAGCTAAACCAAAGCCTGAAATCAGATCTAGAAAAGGGTCGAGATCGCCTACTAGAGATGCATTCAAATGGTGGCGATAAAGCTCATGAGATTGCAGAGAAGATTGCCTCGACTGACGGCGACACTAACCTAGTAACGTTTGCACTAAGCCTGTTCGATACGATTGGCTTGAACCAAGACGACAAGGGTGAGAATGCTCTGGTTGTGACACCATCTGAGCACATGATGGTGCCAAGCTACCCAGGCTTACCATACGAAGGCGCAACCATCACGTTTGATCGTGATACTGCGCTTTCTCGTGAAGACATGAACTTCATTAGCTGGGAACACCCAATGATTCAGGGCGGTATTGATCTGCTACTGAGTGAAGGTGTCGGTGCATCAGCGGTATCGCTACTGAAAAACAAAGCGCTGCCAGTGGGTACTATCTTGCTCGAGTTGGTTTACCTTGTGGATGCGCAAGCGCCAAAGCGCAGCGGTATCAGCCAGTTCTTACCTAAGACGCCAATTCGTTTGATGATGGATGGCCGTGGTAATGACTTATCAGCTCAGGTTGAGTTCGACAGCTTTAACCGTCAATTAAGCCCTGTAAACCGTCACCTAGCGAGCAAGCTAGTTAACTCGGTACAAGGTGAAATTCACAAGCTAATCGAAGCGGGTGAGACGCACGTACTTCCTAAAGTGGAAGAAGTGCGTGAACAGGCTCAACGAGATATGCAGACTAACCTGAACGGTGAATTAGAGCGTCTACAAGCGCTTAAAGCCGTGAATCCTAATATTCGTGATGAAGAGCTAGAGGTAATCGAAGCTCAAATCAATGAACTGACCGGTTACATCAGCAAAGCTCAGGTTCAGCTAGATTCATTACGCTTGATTGTGGTTTCTCACAACTAGTTTTGAATTAGCGAAATGCTTCAACGAAATAAGGCCTTCATTATGAAGGCCTTATTTGTATCTGTAGCTTAATTAACAATTCAAGTAGCTGGTTACATTAACCACTTCCACCAAACAAATACCGCTAGGAAACCAAATAGGTAAATAAGACCTGCGACAGACAACCATTTTAGCTTAGTGCCAATCGCGAGCGCTTTTGGAAGCTTTGTTTTACTGACTAAGATGAAGTTAAGCAATGCGAAGAATGGCGTAGTTGCAAAAGCAAGTACCATCGCGAAATCAAGCATAGGCATTAAAGCAGCACTGAAGAACATCACGATGGAGAGTGCTGCGAGAGAGACGATGACGATCCAACCCTGTAGCATTTTTGGGCTGCTTTCTTTTTTAAGCAATAGACGTTGTGATTCAGCAAGCACGCGTGAATAACCATCGATAACGGTAATGGTGCTGCCAAAGATACAGAAGAATGCGATCAGAGCGATTAATGGACGAGACCATTCACCAATCGTCGAAGCGTAGATACCCACCAATTGATGAGTGAAGCCAACACCAGAGCGAGACAGTTCAACACCTGAACCGTGAAGGACTAGCGCACCTAAAGCAACGAATACTAAAGCAAGCAGTGCTGTACCAATGTAGCCGACATTGAAATCGAACAGTGCTGATTGAGCGGTCACTTCTTGTTTTTCTTTTTGGCTTTTTAGCCACATAGAGGTGATGCTTGAGATTTCGATAGGCGCAGGCATCCAACCCATGGTCACCACGATAAAGCCAATAGCAGCGAGTGACCAAGGCGACGGTGGAACAAAAGCAGCATCAGGCTGGACTGGGGAGCCAATAGCAATCGCAACAGCAGCTAAGGTTGTGATGGTTAAGACCGCCATGATCGCTTTAGATAGTGTATCTAGAGCACGATAATGGCCAGCAAACAGAATGATCAAACAGGTCGCTAAAACGATCATGCACAAGGTGCTAGTGGCTAAATCGAAAGGAACAAAGTAACTGAGTAGGCTTGCACTGAATAATAGCAGGGCAGCGGTATTCACGACCGCAGATATGGCACTCAAGATCGAAAAGATCACAAGGTATGGGCGGCCTAGGTTAGAGTAACCTTCCACCAAGCTTTGACCCGTTCCTAGCGTGTATTGGATGCCGGCTCTGAAGAATGGATATTTAAATACGTTAACGAGGATAATGAGAGCGGCAAGCTGCCAACCATAAATCGCACCCGCCTTGGTTGAGGCGACTAAGTGAGAACCACCCACAGCAGCTGCTGCCATCATAATACCTGGGCCAAGAGACCGAATTAACGTTGATAGGGGAGCAGAGGTTTGTGCTTTTGTTGTTGTAGTTTTAACCGTACTTTCCATCATTTTTCCTTTGATGCTGACTTCTTATTTTCCGTTCCCCTATCAATACCATGTTTTGTAAGGTCGTCAACTTTTATGTACAAAAAAGACTTTAATTGTATTTTTTAATAAACAACTTGACCATAAATTATTATTTAACAGTAACTAGAGGCTAGAATGGCGTTAGAACATTACGCACCACCGCGTGACCCCTGGATTGATATTGTGTATCAAGATGACGATATTCTTGTGGTGAATAAACCTGCTGGCTTACTTTCAGTTCCTGGGAGGTTACCAGAGCATTACGACAGTATGTGGAGTCGCCTAGTCGTGGATTTTTCAGATATTCAGGTGGTGCATCGCTTGGATATGTCGACATCAGGCTTGATGCTGCTCGCTAAACACAAACAAGCTGAGCGTCATTTGAAGAAGCAGTTTCAATATCGACTGACACACAAACTCTATTACGCGCGAGTATGGGGCCGATTGGAAAAAGCAGAAGGTTTGATTGATCTGCCACTCATTTGTGATTGGCCAAATCGACCGAGACAAAAAGTGTGCTTCGAGGATGGAAAACCCTCTCAGACTCGTTATATCGTCGAACAACAAGAGCCTCAAACCACACTGTTGAAGTTACTTCCTATTACGGGTCGTTCCCATCAGTTACGCGTGCACTGCATGGCGCTAGGGAATCCAATTGTAGGCGACGAGTTTTACGCAACATCAGAAGCATTTGAATACAGTGATAGGTTGGCTTTGCATGCGTGTGAGCTGAGCTTTTATCATCCAGCGAATAATCAATTGTTTAAAGCCTTTGTTCCCTGTGACTTTTATCCTCAAGCATCCCCACAAATCGAACAGCACTTTGAAATTGCGCTTGAGCTTCCAGACTACAGTAAGCTAAAAGCTTAGAATGGACTGATTCATAGATCTAACCAAGGAAGAAGAATGCCAACGCTGAATGTTGTGTTTCTCGATAGAGCGACTATCCCATCTCAAATTCATTTAAAGCCTCTGAGCTTTGAGCATGAATGGGTAGAGTATGATTTCACAGCTCCTGAGCAAGTATCAGAGCGAGTTGAAGAAGCTGATGTGGTGATCACTAACAAGGTAGTGCTCAATGAGTCGAATCTCGCTGGTGCGAAAAAACTCAAGTTGATCGCGGTTTCAGCGACCGGTGTCAATAATGTCGATGTGGAATACTGCAAATCTAAAAACATTGCAGTGACAAACGTGCAAGGCTATGCGATTCAATCGGTTCCTGAACATGTCATCGCAATGCTGTTTGCACTTAAACGAAACCTTGTTGGTTATCATAAAGACATTGAGGCGGGCGAGTGGCAAAAGGACAAGCAGTTCTGCTTCTTTACTCATCCGATTCAAGATGTGGCTGGCAGCACACTGGGGTTGATGGGGAGTGGCAGCTTAGGTCAAGCCACCGCAATGTTAGCCAAAGCGATTGGTATGAAGGTGATGTTTGCCGAGCGAAAAGGAGCAGAGTCTTGTCGAGAAGGGTATCTACCTTTTGATACGGTATTGAAGCAAGCGGATGCGATCAGTCTACATTGCCCATTGACTGATGCGACCCAAAATCTGATTTCAGAGCGAGAGCTCACAATGATGAAATCGAGCGCGGTATTAATTAATGCCGGGCGCGGAGGTCTAGTAGATGAACAAGCCCTAGTTGAGGCTTTGAAAAAACATGAGATTGCAGGCGCAGGTATGGATGTGTTTACACAAGAGCCAGCCGACAACTCAAATCCACTATTGGCTAATAGCCACTTACCGAACTTATTACTCACTCCACATGTGGCGTGGGGCAGCGACAGCTCGATTCAAAAACTGTCTGATATCTTAATCGATAATATTGATGGGTTTGTTGAGGGTAATCCGCAGAACTTAGTGAGTTGATTAAAGAATTAAATGGTGCGAACGCAAAACAAAAAAGGTTGGCCTGTAGGCCAACCTTTTTAGATTGTGTGTCGATTAAATGACTTAACCTTGCGGTTTAACCACCAATACATTGATTGGTGAGTTCTGTACTACTTTGCTTGCAACCGAGCCAAGTACCACTTTGTCGATTTTTGAACGCTTATGGCTAGGCATCACGATAAGGTCAGCGCCAAGCTTTTCTGCGTAATCAAGAATCGTCGCGTAGGTTTTACCCTCAGCAACATGAACTTTGTAAACCACTTCATCGTCGATGTGTTTGTCGGCAAACTCTTTGAGCTGATTTTTAACATCAAGCTTCATTTGGTTCGCTGCATCTTTCGGGAAGTAAGACGCCACCATCGACATGTGAATGCCTGGTAGTACGTTCAGAATGTGGATTTCAGCATTGCTGTGTTTTGCGTGCCATACCGCCAGTTCGACTGCCTTATCAGAAAAGCCTTTGTCATTAAGATCAACAGGAACAAGGATTTGTTTATACATGTATTCGTCTCTTTTTAATCAGCGCTAAGCTTTCACTTAGCACTGTAATTATCCTTTCCATGTAATAAAGCCAAATAGCGCTAAGCACTACTCAGCCTTATCCATTACGCGCTAATCTCATCCTTACGAGCACGCCTTCTTTGGTTCATCGCTAAACCAATCAAAATCAGTAGGGCAGGTAAGAATACCCACTCTTTCATTGGTCGTTCTGCGTCTTGGATAACTGATTTAATTTCCCAATCAAAGTCAATGCCAGCGGCTTCTGCAGGGCTACCAAACTCAACCATATCAACAATCATCTTGTCGTCAGCTTGTGTCAGCATTAGGCCCATTGAAGCAATGCGGTCTTCACTTGTTGTCGCAGAATCTTCAAACGGAAGGCGAACTGTTTTCTCAGAATAGTTACCTTCTAAGTTTTCGCCACCTACTCTCAATTCAAGTGATTGTCCCACAGATAGGTTTTCTGTGATTTGAGCGATCTCAACTCCAGGTGAAAGAACTTTCTCTGGATAAATCATGTCCCACCAGAAACCTGGGCGGAAGAAAGAGAAGGTCAGAACGATAAGCAGTATAGTTTCCCACCACTTGTTCTTGGTGAACCACCAACCTTGAGTTGCTGCGGCAAAGATAAGTACCGCAGTCACAGAAGAGAAAATCGTTAGTGCTAAGTGCCACCAAGAATCAATACCCATCAACAGTAGTTGGGTATTGAAGATGAACATGAATGGCAAGATAGCGGTCCGGATATCGTAGGTAAAACCTTGAATACCTGTACGAATTGGGTCGGATTTCGCAATCGCGGCGGCCGCAAAGGCTGCCAGACCTACCGGAGGTGTGTCATCTGCAAGAATACCGAAGTAGAACACGAATAAGTGAACCGCAATCAATGGAATGATCAAGCCGTGCGCAGCGCCTAGGGTCACGATTACCGGAGCCATCAGCGTTGATACAACGATGTAGTTCGCCGTTGTTGGCAAGCCCATACCTAAGATCAAGCTGATTACTGCAGTGAATAGCAACATAAGAATGATGCTACCGCCTGAGATAAACTCAACGAAGTCCGTCATTACTAGACCGATACCCGTTAGAGTCACCACGCCTACAACCGTACCTGCAGCCGCTGTCGCGACACCGATACCAATCATGTTACGTGCGCCTGAAACCAAGCTCTCTGCGAGATCAACGAAGCCAGCTTTAGTTTGCTCTGCAAGATCGTCTGATTTGTTCATCAGAGTCATTAACGGACGCTGAGTGATCAGAATGAAGATCATGAACACGGTCGCCCAGAATGCCGACAGACCTGGAGAGAAACGCTCTACAGTCAGACACCAAACAAGTACTACGATAGGCAGTAGGAAGTGCAAACCAGATTTAATCGTTGGCCCCGGATCCGGAACTTCTTTTAGATCAGCATCGATTTCCATGCCGCCTTCAGCTGCGTATTTTGCAGATACGCGAACCAGAGCAACATAAGCGATCAATAGCGCCACAGTTACGATTGGTGTTGCCGCATCGCCAAATACATCTTTCGTCCAACCCACACCGTAGTAAACCGCGGCGCTGATGACACACAGACCTAAAATGGTACCCGTGAAAGACAGTAAGCTTTGTACGATAGTTGGTGTGTGGCGACGAGGTAGGCCAGTCATACCTGCTTTACATGCTTCTAGATGAACAATGTAAATCAGAGCGATGTAAGAGATCAGAGCGGGCAGTAGCGCGGCTTTGATTACTTCTACATACGAAATGCCCACATACTCAACCATCAAGAAGGCTGCTGCACCCATGATAGGTGGTGTTAATTGACCATTGGTTGAAGCCGCGACTTCTACCGCACCGGCTTTTGTGCCCGGGAAACCAACACGCTTCATTAGCGGGATAGTAAAGGTACCCGTGGTTACCACGTTCGCGATAGATGAACCTGATACCAAACCAGACAGACCTGATGCGACAACGGCTGCTTTCGCTGGGCCGCCTTTCATGTGACCAAGCAGTGAGAATGCAACTTTAATAAAGTAAGCACCGGCGCCAGCACGTTCTAGCATTGCACCAAACAGTACAAACAAGAATACGAATGACGTTGATACGCCAAGTGCCACACCGAATACACCTTCAGTTGTTAGCCACAGATGCGACATTGCCTTGTTCAGGCTCGCACCTTTGTGGGCAATAACGTCCGGCATGTGAGGGCCGCCAAAGGTATAAAGTAGGAATACTGCTGCCACAACCATAAGAGGTGGACCCAAAGCGCGTCGTGTTGCTTCAAGCAGTAAAACCATACCGAATACAGCCGCAACAATATCGAATGTTGTTGGTGCGCCCGATCGCTCAGCGAGTTCAGTATAGAAAATATAGATATAAGAAGCTGAAAAGCTACCTACAA
Organism: Vibrio sp. 10N.247.311.47; assembly: GCF_041467535.1. Taxonomy (NCBI): domain Bacteria; kingdom Pseudomonadati; phylum Pseudomonadota; class Gammaproteobacteria; order Vibrionales; family Vibrionaceae; genus Vibrio; species Vibrio sp. 10N.247.311.47. Next base: position 70,410 of record NZ_JBFSUR010000014.1, on the reverse strand, counting down.
GCGCTAATATCCAATCGACTGCGGGGATGCGATCCCTAGGCGAATTCTTCATGGCTGGATAAGCGGTAAAGGCTAGGAAAATAGCAAACGTAAGGTGAATTGCTCGAGCTTCAGTGTCGTTTAAAATTGCGAAGTTAAAAATGAACGGCAGCGGAGATGCATACCAAAGTTGGAACAGTGACCAACATAGAGGCACAAACCATAAAATACGGCCTTGGATACCACGAGGGCTACGCGCACCAGTATCTGATTGTGCCACCATTTCTTGCACATCTGGAGACGGTGATGTTGTCTGCGTCATGTACTTTATCCTTATTATTGATGGTCTGCCTTTTCTTACGAACAACCAAACGTTATTTATTTCCTATCTAGTGGAGTGAATGGATAGGGAAATGCGTTTTTTGTTCGTCTTTGTCTTAGGCTTGATACGAAGGTAAGTCCTCCAAATTGGAGAAACTTAAAGGGCTGTTCTTTTCACTTAAATTATTTTTATAAAACGTGAAAAGCCAATAAGGAGGGCTAGCCTCCTTATTGGTGTAGTAGGCTTAAAGTAGAGTTACTTTAGAAGGCCCACTTCTTTGTAGTATTTTGCTGCGCCTGGGTGAAGAGGGATAGAGATACCCGCTTTAACCATGTCTTCTTTTTTCAGGTTAGCAAATGCTGGGTGTAGGCGTTTGAAAGTGTCAAAGTTTTCAAATACTGCCTTAGCAACGTTGTATGCAACTTCTTCAGAAACGTCTGAAGTTGTTACCATAGTAGCTGCAACACCGAAGCTGTTTACGTCAGCGTCAGTACCACGGTACATACCAGCAGGAACTGTGCTGTAAGCGTAGTATGGGTTTTCAGCTACGATCTTGTCGATCTGTGGACCTGTTGCTGAAACCAGTTTTGCATCACAAGACGTTGTTGCTTCTTTGATTGATCCGTTCGGGTGACCAACCATGTAGATGAATGCATCAATCTTGTTATCACAAAGTGCTTGTGAACGCTCAGAACCTTTAAGTTCAGAAGCAAGCTTGAAGCTGTCGTTAGTCCAGCCCATAGCGTCCATTACAACACCCATCGTTGCACGGTCACCAGAACCTGGGTTACCAATGTTTACACGCTTACCTGCTAGGTCAGACACATTGTTGATGCCAGCATCAGTACGAGCGATGATGTTGAACGGTTCTGTATGTAGAGAGAACATCGCGCGAAGTTTCTTGTATTCGCCCTGATCTTTGAACTTACTTGTACCGTTGTAGCCGTGGTATTGCCAGTCCGATTGAACAACACCGAAATCTAGTTCACCAGCACGGATGGTGTTAACGTTGTAGATTGAACCACCAGTAGACTCTACAGAACAACGAATGTTGTGGTCTTTGCGGCCCTTGTTCACTAGCTTACAAATCGCACCACCAGTTGGGTAGTAAACACCCGTAACTGAACCAGTACCAATCGTGATGAACTCTTGAGCGTTAACAGCGCCAGCGCCCATTACAGCAGCTGCAATAGCACCAACTTTAATAAGTTTGGTAAATGCCATGAATTTCCCTTCCTTTATTCATTATTAACCCTGAAACAAGTGTAGTTGCTTCAGGAGTTTCCTATTTGGAAACGGCACCTTTTTCAATCCATGTGATGAAAAAGTGGCTGAATAATATCAAAAATTGGCAGAAAATTACTCGAATGTTAAAAGATATAGCTAAAAAATCTAACAAATGATGTCTTGATCTCGTGTTTGATTTGCTACTGAGTTTTTAAAATCAATGGTTTAGTGTGATTTTGGAAGGGAGGTATGGATATTCTAGGATGTGATTTGGATCACGAAGCAAATAGATACTCGTGATCCATTAATAAGGCTGATAGTTATGAAACAGCGATCAATTATCCTGCGTATTCAAACAGTTCACACACTGAATCAAACAGTTGCTTAGTGGTAACCGATAACGTTGGGGTAATGAAGATAGTATCATCACCTGCGACTACGCCCAGTATACCTTCCGACTTACCTAGTGAGTCTAATAAACGAGCAATCAGCTGCGCCGCACCAGGACCTGTGTGTATCACCACCAATGCATTGTTGTGGTCAATATCTAGTACTAATTCTCTTAGAGAGCTAGAAACGGTCGGAACACCAAGCTCAGCAGGAAGACAGTAAACCATCTCCATTTTTGCGTTACGAGTTCGAACGGCACCAAACTTGGTTAACATACGCGAGACTTTAGACTGGTTGATGCTTTCAAAACCTTCGTGTTTTAGAGCATCAACAATTTCGCCTTGTGAGCCAAAACGTTCTTCTTTTAGTAAGGCTTTAAATGCACGAACTAAGTTGTCTTGCTTTTCTGTATTGCGCATATGTCATTCTTATTCATTAACAAAGATGTTTGCATATTCTCGCATACATATTCAATTTTAGCCAAAACATCCCTGTAATTTGTTAGTCATATCACTGTAAATATTTAATAGAATAATGTGTTATTTGCGACGACTTATTTTGTTATTTCAGTCGATTATCGCCATAATGCGAACTTGCTGTGTAGCACGGTTTTATTGACTTGCGCGAAGTCGCAAAGCTAGCGTTAATTGATTGTAATCACTTTGTGATTAATATAGTTTTTTAACTTAGATTTAGCTCAAGAATTACCCTACAAAGAATCTATAAGAGAAAGCTCTCAAGGAGAATAACAATGAAAGTAGCTGTTATTGGTGCCGCTGGTGGCATCGGTCAAGCCCTAGCCCTACTACTTAAGAACCGCCTACCTGCTGGTTCAGATCTTGCACTTTACGACATCGCTCCGGTAACACCGGGTGTTGCTGCCGATCTTAGCCATATCCCAACGCCTGTTTCGATCAAAGGTTACGCGGGTGAAGATCCAACACCAGCACTAGAAGGTGCGGATGTTGTACTTATTTCAGCGGGTGTTGCTCGTAAGCCTGGTATGGATCGTGCGGATCTTTTCAATGTGAACGCTGGCATTGTTAAGTCTCTTGCAGAGAAAATCGCAGTTACTTGTCCGACTGCTTGTGTTGGTATCATCACGAACCCAGTAAACACAACAGTGCCAATCGCGGCTGAAGTACTGAAGAAAGCGGGCGTTTACGACAAGCGTCGTCTATTCGGTATTACGACTCTTGATGTGATTCGTTCTGAAACGTTCGTTGCTGAACTAAAAGACAAAGATCCAGGCGACATCCGTGTTCCTGTTATCGGTGGCCACTCAGGCGTAACGATTCTTCCTCTACTTTCTCAAGTTGAAGGTGTAGAGTTCACTGACGAGGAAATCGCAGCACTAACGACTCGCATCCAAAATGCAGGTACAGAAGTAGTAGAAGCTAAAGCTGGCGGCGGCAGTGCGACACTGTCTATGGGTCAAGCGGCTTGTCGTTTCGGTCTTGCACTAGTTAAAGCACTTCAAGGTGAAGAAAACGTGATTGAATGTGCATACGTTGAAGGTGAAGGCGAGCACGCTCCATTCTTCGCACAGCCAGTTAAACTAGGCAAAGAGGGCGCTGAAGCGATCCTTAGCTACGGTGAGCTGAGTGACTTCGAACGTAACGCTTTAGATAGCATGCTTGAGACGCTAAATGGCGACATCGAGATTGGTGTTGAATTCGCTAAATAAGCGAGACGCTATTTAACTCAGCCTAAAGCTAATTAATAAGGGCCGGTCATTATGATCGGCTTTTTTGATCCTGAAGTTCAAGCTACTCGTATACACCTCCACAACCAAGGTGAAGGTAAATGTTATGGCTACTGTTCAGAAGGGTATGAATGTCGAATATTTGGGGCACTTAGGAAAAGTATTGGTAATTGATGAGCAAGAGCAGTATGCCTTGGTAGAGACTTACAACGGGCATGAGCAATACGCAGTGCCAATGGAAGAGCTTGAAGAAATTGAAGCTCAACTGCCACTATCATTAGAAGCGAGCCGATATTGAACCTTGGCTCTCTTACAAATATTTGTTCAAAACCAAAAAAAAGAGCCATTGCTCTTTTTTGTTATTTATATAGAAGCTAGAAGCTAGAAGCGAGTTGTCTATTAACCTGCTTACTTGCTGCGTTTAACAGCCAAGTGTGCGAGCGTGGTTAACGCTTGCTTATATTCAGAGTCAGGAAGTACAGAAAGCTCAGCGATAGCTTTATCGGCCTCTTCGTAGGCTTTATTTGTTGTGTACTCTAAAGAGCCTGTCTCTTTCATCACAGCCATAATGTCGTCGAGACGTTCCATGCCGTTCGCTTTCTCAATCGCTTCACGAATCATACTTGCTTGTTCAGGAGAGCCATTATGCATTGCGTAAAGTAGAGGCAGTGTTGGTTTGCCTTCGGCTAGATCGTCACCAACGTTCTTACCCATCTCTTTACCATCAGCAGTGTAATCCATCACATCGTCAATCAGCTGGAAAGCGGTGCCTAGGTATTTACCGTAGTTCTGCATTGCTGTTTCGATCTCTGGTGATGACTCAGTAAGAATTGCGCCGATTTGGGTCGCAGCTTCGAACAAGCGAGCGGTCTTAGAGTAGATCACCTGCATGTAGCTTTCTTCTGTGGTGTCTGGGTTATTGCAGTTCATTAATTGTTGAACTTCACCCTCGGCAATCACGTTTACTGCTTCACTCATTAACTCAAGGATCTTTAAAGATCCTAGCGTTGTCATCATTTGGAATGAGCGTGTGTAGATAAAGTCACCCACCAAAACGCTAGCGGCATTACCAAAAGCGGCATTGGCTGTCGCCTTACCACGTCTCATGTCCGATTCGTCGACAACATCGTCGTGAAGCAGGGTTGCGGTGTGAATAAACTCGATAAAGGCTGCAGAGGTGATATGAGCTTCACCTTGATAACCAAGTGCGCGAGCAGATAAAAGAGCAAGCAAAGGGCGTAGGCGTTTGCCACCACCGCTAACGATATAAAAACCAAGCTGGTTGATTAAACTTACGTCAGAATTAAGTTGGGCTTGAATTGTTTCATTCACTTTTGCCATATCATTGGCAGTAAGCGTTTGGATAGCTTTAAAATCCATTGTTCATCCGGCTGAAGTTAGACCCTGTAAGGCTTATACGTTGTATTTAATTGTTGAATAATACACTAAAAAACGTTGATTAATACATCGCTAAAGGGCATGATTGCCGCACTTTTCTTTGGCGAACAGGTTTTCGCCAATTTTTTAAAAATATGGCTTGTCATAGCGCCATGATTCCCGTAGAATCTGCGCCCTATTGATTAGTTTAGCGCACACCCGAGTTGTACAATTAACAACCATAGGCTGTGCGGAAAAAGCGGAGTAAAATATGTACGCTGTTTTCCAATCTGGTGGCAAACAACACCGAGTAAGCGAAGGTCAAACACTTCGTTTAGAGAAATTAGACGTTGAAACTGGTGCAACTGTTGAATTTGATAAAGTTCTTCTTGTTGCTAACGGCGAAGAAATCGCTGTTGGTGCACCTCTTGTTGAAGGTGGCAAGGTTACTGCAGAAGTAGTACAACACGGTCGTGGCGATAAAGTAAAAATCGTTAAGTTCCGTCGTCGTAAGCACTCGCGTAAGCAAGCTGGTCACCGTCAGTGGTTCACTGAAGTGAAAATCACTGGCATTAACGCTTAAGTATTAGGAGAGTTTAACAATGGCACATAAAAAAGCTGGCGGTTCTACTAATAACGGCCGCGATTCAGAAAGCAAACGTCTTGGTGTTAAGCGTTTTGGTGGTGAATCTGTTCTTGCAGGTAACATCATCGTTCGTCAACGTGGTACTAAGTTCCACGCTGGCACAAACGTTGGCATCGGTAAAGACCACACTCTTTTCGCTCTTACTGAAGGTAAAGTGAAATTTGCTGTTAAAGGTCCTAAAAACCGTAAGTTTGTAAGCATCGAAGCTGAGTAATTTAATCTTTAACTAGATTATTTTATTAGCTTTCAAGCTGAATTCAAAAGCCCTGCCGATTCGGCAGGGTTTTTTATTTATAGCAAGAATAAAAAAGCAGACGCTCTTGTTTTGGTTTTGAGAAGCCGTTTTATTTTTTGATAAACAGATTAGTTTTTAAGAAGCCGTTTGTTTTTAAGAAATAAGAAGCAAAGAACCTCTCCTTATTTGTTCCTTGGTTGCAGGTCGGCCTAGATCTTAGGTGATCGATCTAAACACGGATCTGCTAGAATTTATATCACTCCTTGATGAGTGGTAACGCAACGTAAGTGCGGAGTTAAAAAATGAAATTCGTTGATGAAGCGGTAGTAAAAATAGAAGCCGGTGATGGCGGTAATGGTACAGTTAGCTTTTGGCGCGAAAAATTCGTCGCTAAAGGTGGTCCTGATGGCGGTGACGGTGGTGACGGCGGTGATGTTTACATCCAAGCGGATGAGAACTTAAACACACTGATCGATTACCGTTTCCAACGTTTTTACAATGCAGAGCGTGGCGAGAATGGTCGCGGCGGTAACTGTACTGGTAAACGTGGTAAAGACATTACGCTGAAAGTACCAGTTGGTACGCGTGCAGTTGATATCCACACCAACGAAATCGTTGCTGAAGTTGCTGAACACGGCAAGAAAGTAATGGTTGGTAAAGGTGGTTGGCACGGTCTTGGTAACACGCGTTTTAAATCGTCTGTTAACCGCGCTCCTCGTCAAAAGACAATGGGTACTAAAGGCGAAGTTCGTGAACTGCGTTTAGAGCTTCTTTTATTAGCTGACGTTGGTATGCTTGGCCTACCAAACGCAGGTAAATCTACTTTTATTCGTTCAGTATCTGCTGCGAAACCAAAAGTGGCTGATTACCCGTTCACTACTTTGATCCCAAGCTTGGGTGTGGTAAGTGTTGTCCCTGAAAAGAGCTTCGTTGTTGCCGATATCCCAGGACTAATCGAAGGCGCAGCTGATGGCGCTGGCCTTGGTATCCGATTCCTTAAGCACCTTGAGCGTTGTCGTGTTCTTCTGCATATGATCGACATTATGCCGATCGATCAATCTGATCCTATTCAGAATGCACTAACGATCATCGATGAGCTTGAGCAATACAGTGAAAAAGTTTCACAAAAACCTCGCTGGTTAGTGTTCAATAAAGTTGACCTAATGCCAGAAGACGAAGCAGACGAAAAGATTCAAGAAATCATCGATGCTTTGGGCTGGGAAGGCGAGTACTTCAAGATCTCTGCTGTGAATAAAATCGGCACCAAAGATCTTTGCTTCAAACTAGGTGAGTTTATGGAAAACCTACCTCGTGAAGTTGTAGAAGTTGAAGAAGAAGAAAAAGTAGACTTTATGTGGGATGACTACCATAAAGATGCGATGAGCGGTAAGAATGTCGTTACTGAAGATGACGACGATTGGGACGATTGGGATGACGAAGAGGATGACGGCCATGTTATCTATGTTCGTGACTAATCCTCTTAGTTTCTCATAACGCATCGGTCGCTTCTTACAAGTACACTGATAGTTTTATTAAACCGCAATGAAAATTGCGGTTTTTTTGTATCTAAATCATGACGTCTTACTGTTTTTTATGCAAAATTTATCTTTAGATAATTAACGCCTATGGGAAGGAAATCATGGCATCAAAGCAAAGAGCGATCTCAAGACTCGTCGCTCAATCAGGACAAATGTTATTGGCGCACGGGGCAGAGAGCACACTGGTCGGCGATATCATGCGTCGCATCGGTATTGCTTGTGGGGTGAATGAGGTTGAAGTCGCACTGTCAGCCAATGCGCTTGTTGTAACTACCGTAATGGATGATCACTGTATTACCACTACTCGAAGTTGTGCTGATCGTGGCATTAACATGCAGGTTATCACCGACATTCAACGCATTTGCATCATGATGGAGAAGGGAATTCTCGATTATGATTTGGCGTATAAAAAGATTCAAAACATCAGCCCCGAGCGCTACAACCGTTGGTTAGTGGTTGTGATGATAGGGTTGTCGTGCGCCTCTTTTAGCCACCTTGCGGGCGGAGACTGGCAAGTCTTCATGATGACTTTTATTGCTTCAGCTTGCGGTATGATCGTCAGGCAAGAGATTGGGCACCGCCATTTCAATCCGCTATTAAACTTTGCTATCACAGCATTCGTTACCACGACCATTTCAGCTCAAGCCGTACTTTACAATATTGGCGGCCAACCCACGATCGTGATGGCTTCATCTGTATTAATGTTAGTACCTGGTTTTCCTCTGATTAACTCCGTCGCTGATATGCTTAAAGGCCATATTAATATGGGGTTAGCGCGCTTTACCATGGCCAGCTTATTAACTCTGGCGACGAGCTTGGGCATTGTCGCGGCGATGAGTCTATCAGATGTTTGGGGGTGGGCAAGCTAATGAGTATTTTCGAACTGTTTTTAGGTCTGCTCAACGATATGTTTTTCGCCGCTATTCCTGCGGTTGGGTTTGCATTGGTGTTTAACGTTCCGCAACGTGCTTTAATTTATTGTGCACTCGGTGGTTCTATCGGTCATGGTAGCCGGTATCTGATGATGCACTTTGGTATTCCAATCGAATGGGCGACGTTCTTCGCCGCAACCGTGGTTGGTATGATAGGGGTTCATTGGTCACATAAACTGTTAGCACATCCGAAGGTGTTTACGGTTGCAGCTCTAATTCCTATGGTGCCAGGTGTGTTCGCCTTCAAGGCGATGATTGCGATGGTGGAGATTAACAGGGCAGGCTACACGCCTGAGTTGTTGGCAATGTTGATGGAGAACTTTTTAAAATCGATGTTCATTATCGCAGGGTTGGCGGTTGGCTTAGCTGTGCCAGGGCTGTTATTCTATCGCCGTAGACCTATCGTTTAGCGTTAATTTTCTTTTTAGGGACAGGACTTTCGATTTATGATCATCAGCATGATAGCGGCAATGGCAAACAACCGTATAATTGGTAAAGACAATCAGATGCCTTGGCATTTACCTGCGGATTTTGCATGGTTTAAACGCTCGACTATGGGTAAACCAGTCGTGATGGGACGTAAGACCTACGATTCTATTGGACGCCCTTTGCCGGGTCGGTTGAATGTCGTAATCAGCCGTGATGAGAGTTTAAAGATTGAAGGTGTAACGACGGTAACTTCTATTGAACAGGCTCTAGAGCTACTCAGTGATGTTGAAGAGGTGATGATCATTGGTGGCGGCTCTATTTATGAGAGCTGCTTACCTAAAGCGGACAAGTTGTATCTGACTTACATCGATTTCGCCGTCGATGGAGATACACAATTTCCTGACTGGGGTGAAGGTTGGAAGCAGAGCTTTAACGAGAGCTATCAAGCTGACGAGAAAAACAAACACAACATGGAGTTTGTGATTCTCGAGCGTTAACTGTGGTTATCAATAGCTAGTCTCTGAAAAATGCTTGCGTTACCCTACCAAGGTAGCGCAAGTTTCTCGTATCTTTATAGCGCTTTCTGAGTGAAAAACTGTTTATCTTCCCAGCGAAGAATTGTCAATTCACCTCCCCAGACGCATCCAGTATCAAGTCCAATTACGTCTTTTCCGTTATAGCCTTCAAGCGCAGCCCAGTGTCCAAAAACAACGGTTTTATCGAGCTTTATGCGTTGCGGAAGGTCAAACCATGGCACTAATGGTTCATCGGTAATCTCATTCGGTGGTAGCTTACATGCCATGTCGAGACGGCCATCTTCAAAACAGAAACGCATTCTTGTCAGGCTATTGATCGCATAGCGATAGCGCTCAATATCATGTAAATCCTGATGCCATAAATCAGGCGCGTTGCTGTACATGTTTTCGATTAGCCATTGCCATTTATCGGACTTTAACAAGGATACGATCTCTCGATTTTCAACACGTGCTCTTTCTAGATTCCACTGCGGTGAGATACCCGCATGGCACATCACGAACTCTGGGTGTTCTTGAAGCAAAGGCTGTTGTCTTAACCATTCGATTAGCAGTTCACGATCTTCAGCATCAAGAATCGCTTGAGTCTTATCTTTTGGTTTCGCTGGAAATAGTCCTAAGGACACCGCCAGAAGATGTAAGTCGTGGTTGCCTAATACAACCTTAGCTGCGTCACCAAGGTTACGAATAAAGCGTAACGTCTCCAATGATTTAGGGCCTCGAGCAACTAAGTCTCCGGCGACCCATAAAGTATCTTGGTGTTTATCAAAGTTAATTTTTTCAAGTAGTCCTTGAAGTTCGTCGAAGCACCCTTGGATGTCTCCGACAATGTAATTCGACACAATAATTTCCTGTAGATACGGATGTACGGCTAATTAAGAATATTAGGGATTGCGAGTCTGAATGGGTCAACTTCGGTAATAAAATCAATGCCCTTGTTATCGGTCATCACATAGTGACCTTGCATAACGCCAACAGGGGTTTCGATGACCGTACCACTTGTGTAGGTGTACTCGTCGTTGGCTTCAATCACGGGTTGTTGGCCAACTACACCATCACCCTCAATGGTGAGCTGCTTGCCGTTAGAGTCGGTAATTAACCAGCGGCGAGACATAAGTTGCACCGTTGTTTTACTTAGATTTTTGATGGTAATAATGTAGGCGAAGACATAACGATTCTTCGTTGGCTCAGATTGTTCTTCTATGTACTTAGAGTGAACCTGGCATTTGATACAAGGCGTAGATATATCCATATTCGCACCTTTTGTTGTTGATATACTTAATGTAATTAAAGTATTACATAAAAAAGGCTCCTAACCGAAGTGTAGGAGCCTTTTTTATTTATTTGTCAGCGTTATGACTGTCGTACAACCAGTTTGCCATGTCGACAAACTGCTCGAGTGTTAAGTTCTCAGGACGCATGCTTGGGTTGATACCTAGCTCTTCAAGCACTTCCTTATCGATTAAGCTCTTGTAGCAGTTACGAACTGTTTTACGACGTTGGTTAAAGCCTTCACGACAGACGCGATCTAGCCATTTCAGATCTTTTGCCGGATAAGGCAGCACTTCGTATGGCTGTAGGCGCACGACTGCTGAGTCTACTTTCGGTGGCGGAACGAAGGCCGTTGGTGGAACTTCTAACACAGGCGTTACTTTACAGTAGTATTGAGCCATTACAGTAAGACGACCGTAAGCTTTACTGCCAGGGCCAGCAGCTAGACGGTTAACCACTTCTTTTTGAAGCATAAAGTGCATGTCTTGCACGTCTTTATGGAATTCAAAAAGGTGGAACATCAATGGTGTAGAGATGTTATATGGCAAGTTACCAAAGATGCGTAGCTTATTGTTTGGCTTAACCAGTTCTTGGAAATCGAACTTCATCGCATCGCCTTCACGGATCGTTAGCTTGTCCGCAAGATCTGGATGGTTACGAAGACGTTCTGCAAGGTCTCTATCCAATTCGATAACAGTAAATTTATCGACAAGCTTACCCACAGGCTCAGTAATTGCGCCTAGACCAGGACCGATCTCTACCAAGTTTTGACCTGGTAGTGGGTTAATACTCGATACGATGCCATCAATAATGTATGGATCGTTAAGGAAGTTTTGACCAAAACGTTTACGCGCTTTGTGCCCTAAGTGGACATCATTTCTCATTGCTTTTTCTCTACTAATTCAATGGCGTGCGTGAGCGCTGTTCTAAAGCTCCCTGTATCGGCTTGGCCTTTCCCTGCCAAGTCTAAGGCGGTACCGTGGTCGACTGATGTGCGAATAAACGGTAAGCCAAGCGTGATGTTCACTGAGCGACCAAACCCTTTGTATTTCAATACCGGGAGTACTTGGTCGTGATACATACCTAAAACAGCATCTGCATCTTGCAAATATTTTTCATTAAAGATGGTGTCTGCTGGCAATGGGCCAACTAAATTGATGCCATCTTTTTGGCGAATTTTTTCTAGCGTCGGGGTGATAGTTTCAATCTCTTCACGCCCTAAACAACCATCTTCACCAGCATGTGGATTCAAGCCACACACATAGATAGTTGGTTTCTCAATAGCAAATTTTTCAACCAAGTCTTTATTTAGAATAGCAATAATTTGCTCTAATCTGTCTTCGGTCACAGCTTGAGATACATAAGCTAGTGGGATGTGCGTTGTTACTAGCGCAACACGCAGCCCTTCAGTTGCCAACATCATCACCACCAGTGGTGTATTGGACTTCTCTGCAAAGAACTCGGTATGGCCGCTAAAAGCAACGCCAGCTCGGTTAATTACACCCTTGTGAACGGGGCCGGTGACAATAGCATCAAATTCATCATTCATACAGCCAATTGCTGCGGTTTCTAAAGTATTTAATACGTAATGACCATTAGCCTCATTGAGTTGACCTGCAACTGCCGTTTCAGCAAGTGGAACGTGTTTCACTACCAGTGTGCCAGCGCGTTGCGGTTGCTTAGCTGCATTTGCATCGTAGTCCAGAAGATCGACTTCGATACCAAGAATTTTAGCTCGCTCGGATAGCAGTGTTTTATCAGCACAAACCACGAGTTGATGAGGCCAACTTTCTTGAGATAGAGCCAAAGTTAAATCTGGGCCTATCCCTGCTGGTTCACCTGCGGTTATGACAATACGTTTAGTTGTTGTCATCTTGGTCGTCCTCAACCATCTCAACAAAGGCACTTGCTCTTACTTCTTGTAGCCAAGCACCAGCTTCTTCGTTGAATTTACGGTTAAATAGAATTTGGTAAGCTTTGTTTTTCAAAGCTGAATCGGTACGGTCGACTTCGCGACGGTCTAGTACTTCAACAATGTGCCAACCGTGTACGGTTTTGAATGGCGCACTGATTTTGCCTTCTGGTAGCGTTTCTACTTGGTGTTTGAATTCTGGTACATACAAATCTGGTGTTTGGTAGCCTAGCTCACCATCTTGTACTGCAGAACCTGGATCTTGGCTGTATTGCTGTGCAAGGTCGCCAAAGCTCGCTTCACCTGTGTTTACGCGGCGCGTGATCTCTTCAAGTTGTTCTTTCGCGCCATCGTCACTCAAGATTACGGTTGGCTTAATCAAGATATGACGAGCATTCACTTCCGTTACTGCTACGGTTTCTAAGCCTTTCACATCTTCAATTTTTAGAATGTGGAAACCTACACCGCTACGGAAAGGACCGATGATGCTGCCTTTATTTTGCATTTTGATCTGGTCAGCAAAAATGGTTGGCATCTCTTCTTTACGCATCCAACCCCAATCACCACCTTGCAGCGCTTTAGGACCCTTAGAGTAAGTATATGCCATGGTGCTGAAATCTTTGCCTGAGTTCAGTTCTTCAACCAGTTCAGTAGCTTGAGCTTCTAACTCTTCTTTGGTTTGGTCATCATTAAAGCGCAGTTGAATGTGGCCAATTTTATATTGAACGGTCGCGTTAGTCTCTTGCGCTAAGATATCTGCTAGGTTATCAACTTCCGCAGGAAGAATATTGATACGGCGACGAACTAAGGCGTTACGAGCTTCACTTGCTGCAATCTCTTTTCTTACTTGCTCTCGAAATGCATTGTAGCTAAGGCCTTCTTCAGCAACCGATGCGGTAAGTTGTTCTACCGTTTGGTTGTTGTCTTTAGCGATACCTTCAATTGCTTGATCAAGTCGAGCATCATCAATACGAACACCGATACGTTCTGCTTCTTGAGTTTGAATAGTATCGATGATCAGTTTTTCTAGTACTTGCTCATTGAGCACATCTTGCGATGGCAGTGTTTGACCGCTTTTTTTTGCGTTGGCACGCAGTGTCTTCATCGAAGCATCGATGTCGCTTTGTAAGATAACGCCTTCGTTAACGATAACTTTTACGCTGTCTAGCTCAACCGGTGCTGCAAAGCTTGTTGATAAAGTACAAGTCGCTGCAATAGCAATTAATGTGCGTTTCCACAATGTCATGTGTAATCCTTTAAATTTACTGATTTCTTATCAGTAAAGAAAATTAGTTGTTTAAGAAGAATGGGCGACCGTAGCTCAATGAGTTATCAGAACTGCTATCCCCAACAGCGCCTGAATCAGAGCCTAAGTTAGTACCAAAGCCGATAATACCGAAATTCACACCAAAGTTATTTTCATATTCAGGCGTGACATTTGGATCACTAATGTTATTTGTCAGCTGGTTACTATACGTAAATCCGATATACCAACAATCCGATTTATAGTTCAAGCGAGCCAACCATTCTAGATTTTCTTGTGTGGTTAAATCATAGAAATATTGAGCACTGGCATTCCACTTCCGCGAAATCTGGTAAGCACCAAGTAAGCCTGCTTGTGAGATACCATCTCTAGTTATTGAACCAACATTTATACTTTCGCCTACATTATCCTCAATATATTCTTCTGTAACGTAGCGGTAGTTGGTTTGTATATAGCCGCCGGCAAAACGGTACTCAATGGTACTGTTAGCAAGTTGCATCGAAGATGAATCAATGTCGTATTGCACACCGCCATGGTAGAAAAGGTAATCATCGTAGTTGAAGTCCATTTCAATAGCCCAAGATGAATAATTAGTTTTGTCAGCGGAGTCTTCGTTGCCTAAAGTTTGCTTTGTATCTTTATCAAAATAGAAAATTTGACCAAAAGATATGTTTAAGCGCTCTCGGTACTCATCATCAAAAAAGCGAGATGATGCGCCATAGCTAATTTGATTTGCTGACGCAATGCGGTCTACACCACTGTATTTGCGGCTTCTGAATAAGCCATAGTAATCAGTCTGTAGTAGTGTTGTATCGTAAAGACCAATTTCGCTTTGATCTTCTTCTGGCACGTAAAGGTACTGAACTTGAGGTTCGAGTGTTTGAGTGTAATTACCTACAATTTTTGTATCACGTTCAAGAACGATACCTGCGTGGCTTCTAAACTCAGGTATTACACGTGTTACTGATTCCTCTAAATCTTCATACTCACTATCAATGTCATTCAGATCCTGTTGGTAGTATGTACCAAGTAATCGTGCTTCGGTTGTCCAAGTGCCCCAAGTGTTACCTACTGGGATTGTAATACCAGGTTCAACGTGAACACGAGTGGCTGATGGTTTGCCTGATGCGTCGGTATCGAACATTGATATATGACTGATTAAGTCAAAATCTAGGTAATCCATTACCTCTGGAGCATAGTAGTTATACTCGAGTTGTGGCATTAGACGATAAGGCAAGTTATTGCTGGTGGTAAGAACTTGGAAGTCTCGAACAAGTACAGACGCATCCCAATTTTGAGAACGGTATGTTGCTTGCCCTTCTTGAAGCAGTTGTCCATCTTCACGGTTACCGATATTTGAGCTCATGTCCGAAAAGTAGTCAATATCACTGACTTTAGAGTAATCAATTTCGAATAACCAAGATTGTTGGAATATTCCTGAATGTTCTAGTTGGAAACCCCAACGATCGCCTAGATCAGTGTACTTTTGATCGTCTGGTAAATATTCAGACTCGATACTACCGGAACCAAAATCGCTTAAATATCTGAATTTACTGTTGAGTTGAGTGCCACGCTCTTGCATGTACTTGAAGGTAGTTTCCAAATCGTAGTCTGGTGCTAAGTTCCAATAAACAGGAATTTCAGCTTCAAAACCATCGCTTGAACCATACGAAACTGTTGGGTACAAGAAACCGGTTTTACGTGTATCACCCACCGGTACTGTTAAGTAAGGTAAGTAAAAGACGGGAACACTTTGGATTTCAAAACGTGGATTATAAAAAGTGGCTTGTTCTTCGTCTTGGTCGACACTGATGCTCGATGCTCTTAGACGCCAAGCATTATCGCCAATCGGGCAAGAGGTAATGGAGCCATCTTCAATCTCATAAACCGCTTTACCTGTTTTTGCTATATAAACAGCATCTCCGCGACCGGGCTCGCAAAGGAATTCGTAATCGGTGTTCTCAAGCGTCATTTCATCTGTAGTCAGATTATTGGTCGCTCTGTCTGAGATAGATTTGATTTGACCATCACTAAAGTTTACGTTGCCTTCAGCTACAACGATATTTTCTTGTTGGTGCAGGGTTACGTTATCTGCAAGGATGGTCTTGTTCCCTTGCGTAACGACTACGTCACCTGAGTATATTGCCTTGTCACCATTGATAGCTTCTAAGCGATCTGACTCAACATGAGCGGGTAGCTGTGTCTCGTTTTCTGCAGCGGGCTCGATCAAGCATTGATCTATAGAGGGCATTTCCTGCACACTACTATCGGTGATTGTTTCAGCTTGAGTTGTCGACACGTATAACGCCGTACTTATAGACGCGGCTAACAAGGTGCGGGAAAAAGATTGCATGAAGTTGAACTATCCTGTGTCACTAGATGAAGGGTTGATCTAGTATCAATCCAATTAATAAAGCATTTTCCTTATGATAAAGGAAATAATAGCATTCAGCATCATCAGACAGCATTACTCAGATAAAATTCATAGATAGAGAACACATAATGCAAATATTTGGCAAAATTTTGGGCGCGTTTTTTGGCTTTTTATTTGGAGGGCCACTCGGTTTAGTTTTTGGTCTGTTTTTAGGACACCAATTCGATAAAGCTCGCGGATTGAACCAATCAGGCTTCAATAGCTCTGGTTTTGGTCGAGGTCTAAGCCAAGCAGAAAGACAGAACGAGTTTTTTAAATCCGCTTTTGCGGTTATGGGGCACGTTGCTAAAGCGAAAGGGCAGGTAACGCCAGAAGAGATTCAACTCGCTTCTACCATGATGGAGCGTATGAACCTGCATGGCGAACAGCGTAAAGCAGCGCAAGATGCATTCCGTGACGGCAAAGAGAGCGACTTCCCTCTGAACGACGTACTTGAGCGAGTTAAAATCTCATCGGGTGGTCGTTTTGATCTTCTGCAGTTCTTTCTAGAGCTTCAGGTATCTGCCGCATTTGCGGATGGAAGTTTGCACCCGAGTGAACGTCAAGTTCTGCATAAAATAGCGCAAGGGCTTGGGTTTTCGGCAGCACAACTAGAACGCCGCTTGCAGATGCAAGAAGCTGCGTTCCGTTTCCAACAGCAAGGTGGAAGCTTTGG
This sequence comes from Vibrio sp. 10N.247.311.47, assembly GCF_041467535.1. Lineage (NCBI taxonomy): Bacteria > Pseudomonadati > Pseudomonadota > Gammaproteobacteria > Vibrionales > Vibrionaceae > Vibrio > Vibrio sp. 10N.247.311.47. Next base: position 53,560 of record NZ_JBFSUR010000014.1, on the reverse strand, counting down.
TGGCCATCAGGGGCATGGGCAATCATCAGGTTGGCAACAGGCTTCGCAACAGAACCAACTTGGCGACGCATATAAGGTTCTTGGTGTGAGTGAAAGTGCTGACGGTAAAGAGGTGAAGAAAGCCTACCGCAAGCTGATGAATGAACATCACCCAGATAAACTGATGGCGAAGGGCTTACCGCCTGAGATGATGAATGTTGCGAAAGAGAAATCGCAAGAAATTCAGAATGCTTATGACCTGATAAAGAAAGTAAAAGGTTTTAAGTAATTGAACACTAAACTGAGTAATAACAAAGTTACTCGGTTTTTTATTAAAGGGAATTATATGACGGTAACGTATCAGGATGTTCTAGAGTTTTGGTTCGATGAGTTGACGCCTAAAGATTGGTTTACTGGCGGCGCCGAGATTGACACTTTGATAGAGTCTCGATTTTCTGAATTGCATAAAGCAGCCATTCAAGGCGAGCTATTTGAGTGGCGCCAAACTGCGCAAGGACGATTGGCTGAGATTATCGTACTTGATCAGTTTTCTCGAAATATTGGTAGAAAAAGTCCGACAGCATTTTCTGCTGATCCGATGGCGTTGGCTCTAGCCCAAGAGGCGGTAGCGGGTGGTTTTGATCACCAGCTTAACGAGCAACAGAAAAGCTTCCTGTATATGCCTTATATGCACAGTGAATCTTTGTTAGTCCATGAACAAGCCGTGGAACTTTTTTCTCAAACGGGATTAGAGCATAATCTGGACTTTGAGTTTAAGCACAAGGTTATCATTGAGCGATTTGGTCGCTATCCGCACCGTAATGAGGTGTTAGGGCGAGCTTCGACTCCCGAAGAGATTGAGTTCTTGCAGCAACCGAGCTCAAGCTTTTAATTGTAGAAATACGGTCAAAGAATTGAGAAGAGGCTAGAGGTTAATAAAAACCTCTCGCCTCTTTTTTACTTTAGTGATCAACTTTAGCCTTAGAGCTAGTTTGCTTGGTTGAGCGACCAATCGTATTCATAACTGATGTTTTGAGTATTGGTTACTGCTTCAATTCGATATTGTTCTAAGTGCTGAATAAGCTGTTTCTTCGTACCAAAATCCACAGCAAACCATTCGTAAATCGATGATAGTTGAAGCTTATTGTTTGTAACCATCACGCCTTTGTCACTGCTTACAAACTCAGTTGCAGCTTGCTCTAGCAAGGCTTCAGTATTTTTAGAGGTAAAAGCGTCAGGTTGTAAGTTAGGGCAACCTAGGCTGGCACAGTTCACTGCATAATGCGTGCGAGGATCTTGCCAAATTGGTCTTAGGATTCGGTGTTCAATGTCATTGAGTGTCAGTGATTTCCCATTAACGACTACCACATCATCTCCCCACGGACCGAAACTAAATAGTCCGCCAAGTTTAGTTATGGATTTGATCGGGTAGGCATCAAGAATCAAATCGACAGTCACGGCGTTATATAGATTAACCCAGTAGGCATACTGCTCCGCTTTTGAATAGTTGAGCGGATTCACCTGTTCGAGTTGCTTGATGTATTGCTTAAGTTTGGTCTTATCGGCAGTGTTCACCGCTTTATAGCTAACTAACGTATTTTGCCCCTGTTTAACCAAGTAGCTATCGAGGAATTGCTGCCAATCTTGATGAGATACCTGTTCTAGGTTGGTTTCGTCGCTTTGCTTCCAGTATGGCCAAAGATCGGATTTAGGCGCAGACCAAGCTAAGGTTGAGAAAAGTAGGCTGACAATAAAAAGTAGTTGTTTCATGGCATTCTCCTGATGACTGACTACTAAGACCTTAAGGCTTACCATTTTCTTTCATTGCTCTTCATTTAAATAAACATATGAAGTTAAGTTAAAAGCTTAGCCAAATAAAAAAGGTTGGCACTTGGCCAACCTTTAGATTTATTCAGAAACGTCTCATTATTTTAGGAAGCTAGGAATCTTAGCTTCAAACTCTGAGATCTTATCGGCATGTTGAAGTGTAAGGCCGATATTATCTAAACCATTCAGTAAGCAGTGACGACGGAACTCATCAATTTCAAACGAGTACTCTTTGCCGTTCGCGCTGACTTTCATTGCTTCTAGATCAACCGTAATTTCTGCACCTTCATTCGCTTCAACGAATTGGAATAGCTCATCCACTTCTTGCTCAGTCAATCGAACTGGCACCATTTGGTTGTTGATCGAGTTACCGTAGAAAATGTCGGCAAAGCTTGGTGCGATCATTACTTGGATACCGTAATCGGCAAGCGCCCACGGTGCGTGTTCACGAGATGAACCACAACCGAAGTTTTCACGAGCTAAAAGAATTGAAGCGCCTTGGTAGCGAGCTTCGTTCATTACAAAATCAGGGTTTGGCTGTTGGCCTGCATCGTCTAGGAAGCGCCAATCGTGGAACAAGTGCTTACCAAAACCGATGCGGTTTACTTTCTGTAGAAACTGCTTTGGAATGATCGCATCAGTATCGATGTTGGCCGTATCTAGAGGAACGACTAATCCGGTGTGTTGTTGAAAACCTGACATGTTAAATCCTCTAATTAAAGTTCACGAATATCGACAAAGTGACCAGCGATAGCCGCTGCGGCTGCCATTGCTGGGCTAACTAGGTGCGTACGACCATCACGGCCTTGGCGACCTTCAAAGTTACGGTTTGATGTAGAAGCACAGCGCTCTTGTGGACCTAGACGGTCGTTGTTCATCGCAAGACACATAGAGCAACCCGGTAAACGCCATTCAAAGCCTGCTTCGATGAAGATCTTATCTAGGCCTTCAGCCTCAGCTTGTGCTTTAACTTGCTCTGAACCCGGAACGATAAGCGCTTGAACATGTTTCGCTACTTGACGGCCTTTCGCTACCGCTGCTGCTGCACGCATGTCTTCGATACGAGAGTTAGTACAAGAACCCACGAACACTTTATCTACGTTGTAATCAGATAGAGATTTACCGGCTTCAAGACCCATGTAAGCCAGCGCTTTTTCAGCTGATGCTTTTTCTACAGGGTCTGCGAAGCTTTCTGGTGCAGGGATTGGTGTGTCTACTGAGATAACCTGACCTGGGTTGGTACCCCAAGTGACTTGTGGTTTGATGTCTGCCGCTTCTAATGTAACAACTGCATCGAATTCTGCATCAGCATCGGTTTTTAACGTATCCCAGTATTCGATTGCTGCTTCTAGGTCTTCGCCTTCTGGAGAGAACTTACGACCTTTGATGTACTCGTATGTCGTTGCATCTGGAGCGATTAAGCCTGCTTTAGCGCCAAGCTCGATTGCCATGTTACATACTGTCATACGACCTTCCATCGTAAGGTCGGTAATTGCCTCACCACAGAATTCAACTACGTAGCCAGTACCGCCAGCCGCCGTTGTTTTACCGATGATCGCTAGCACGATGTCTTTTGCAGTGATGCCAGGAGTAACCTTGCCTTTTACTTCGATCTTCATGGTTTTAGCGCGAGCTTGTTTTAGCGTTTGCGTAGCTAGAACGTGTTCCACTTCTGAAGTACCGATACCAAATGCTAGTGAACCAAATGCACCGTGTGTAGCCGTGTGCGAGTCACCACATACGATGGTCATGCCCGGTAGCGTAATACCTAGCTCAGGACCCATTACGTGCACAATACCTTGGTATTTGTGGTTTAGATCGTAAAGCGTGACACCAAACTCTTCACAGTTCTTCGATAGCGTTTCCATTTGGATACGAGCCATCTCACCAGAAGCGTTGATGTCTTTAGTTTGTGTCGATACGTTGTGATCCATGGTCGCAAAAGTTTTGCCTACTTGGCGAACTTTACGGCCTTTTTCACGTAGGCCATCAAAGGCTTGTGGCGACGTTACTTCGTGGACTAAGTGACGATCGATATAAAGAATTGGTGTTTCGCCCTTCGCTGCAACCGCAACGTGAGCGTCATAAACTTTTTCGTATAAGGTTTTTGCGTGCTGGTTTGTCGACATAGCTTTTCTTCCTTGGGAGCATCAGTCCCAGTGTTTGTTTCGAGCCAAGTCATGCGGTTTACGCTGACTTGGCTTGATATTATTCTTATGTACTTGCTTCTAATCGGAGCCTTTAGCTTATGAAGCTAAGATGTACTCAGCGATCTTGTCACCCATTTCAGAGGTAGTCAGCGCTTGGTTTTTGCCAGCAAGGTCTGCCGTTAGCTCGCCTGCAGAAAGTGCTTTAGAAACCGCTGCTTCGATGTCTTGTGCTGCCGCTTCTTCGCCTAGGCTGTAACGAAGCATTAGGGCTGCAGAAAGGATTTGCGCGACTGGGTTTGCGATGTTCTTACCTGCGATATCTGGTGCGCTGCCACCTGCTGGTTCGTATAGGCCGAAGTTGCTTTCATTTAAACTTGCAGAAGGAAGCATACCCATAGAGCCAGTGATCATTGCGCACTCATCAGAGATGATGTCACCAAAGATGTTTGAACATAGCATTACGTCAAACTGAGATGGGTCTTTGATTAGCTGCATGGTCGCGTTGTCGATGTACATGTGGTTTAGCGTGACATCTGGGTAATCTTTTGCGATTTCTTCAACCACTTCACGCCATAAGATAGAGCTCTGCAGAACGTTTGCTTTATCGATTGAGTAAACGTTTTTGTTACGTAGACGTGCAGATTCAAACGCAATCTTGGCAATACGTTCGATCTCGTAACGGTGGTAAACCTCGGTATCAAAAGCTTTCTCAGTTGCGCCTTCGCCTTCACGACCTTTAGGTTGGCCGAAGTAGATGCCGCCTGTTAGCTCACGAACTACCACGATGTCGAAGCCGTTACCTGAAATGTCAGCACGCAAAGGCGAGAAAGACTCTAGACCTTTGTGGATTTGTGCAGGACGTAGGTTACAGAACAGTTGGAAGTGTTTACGGAGAGGAAGTAGGGCACCACGCTCTGGTTGATCGTTTGGTGGAAGGTGTTCCCACTTAGGGCCGCCAACCGAGCCAAATAGTACTGCGTCAGATTCTTCACAGCCTGTTACTGTCGCTTCTGGAAGTGGACAGCCGTGGTTATCAATTGCGATACCACCAACATCATACTCTTCACGAGAAAAGCTAATCGCATGCTTCTTTTCAATCGCGTCTAGCACTTTGTGTGCTTGCTGCATTACTTCTGGGCCAATGCCATCACCAGGTAGTACGGCAATCTTGTATGATTTATCAGTCATGTTAATCCTTTAATTCTTGTTACTGAGCTCTTTCGCTCGTTTTAAATTTTGTCCCTAAAGCCAATAACATCGGCTCTAGGGCTCTGTTATTGGGTGTTTAAACTGTTGCGATTCTTTGCTGTTTCATTTCAGCAATGGTGTCTGCGCGTTGAATGCTATTAATAACGTGCAGTAGCGCCTGACCAGAGGCCTCAACGATATCCGTTGAAACGCCCGTACCGTGGTACTTACGGCCTTTATAGTTAGCAATAATATCAGCTTGGCCTAAGCCATCTTCGCCTTCACCTTTCGCGGTAAGGTCGAATTTATCCAATGCAATTTCGTAACCCGTTAAGCGGTAGATACATTGGTATAAAGCATCAACAGGTCCGTTACCGACAGCCGCTTCGCATTTCTCTTCATCACCACATTGCAGCTTGATGCTAGTGGTAGACATAACACTACCAGATTGTACGCTTAGGTAGTTAAGTTTATAGAAGTCATCTTCGTCACGTAGATTTGCGAAGTGCATTAGTGCTTCTAGGTCGTAATCGAATACTTGGCCTTTACGGTCAGCCAGTTTCAAAAAGTCTTCGTACAATGAATCTAGGTTGTACTCATTGTCTTTGTAGCCCATTGCGTCCATGTGGCTCTTAACGGCTGCACGACCACTGCGGCTTGTTAGGTTCAATGCTTTGTTTTTCAAGCCAATAGACTCAGGTGTCATGATCTCGTAAGTGTTCTTGTTCTTTAGCATGCCATCTTGGTGGATACCTGAAGAGTGACTGAATGCGTTAGCACCAACGATTGCTTTGTTGTCTTGAATCGGCATGTGGCAAAGCTGGCTCACCAATTTACTGGTACGGTGGATCTCTTGGTGATCTAGGCCGGTATGAACACCTAATAACTCTTGACGAGTCTTGATGATCATTGCGATCTCTTCTAAAGAACAGTTACCCGCGCGTTCACCAATGCCGTTAATGGTACCTTCAACTTGGCGAGCACCTGCTTGTACCGCTGCGATTGAGTTAGCAACCGACATGCCTAAGTCATCGTGACAGTGAACAGAGATGATTGCTTGGTCGATGTTTGGAACGCGATCAAATAGCGTTTTGATAATGCCACCAAACTCGTTAGGTACTGTGTATCCCACTGTGTCTGGAATGTTGATGGTTTTCGCGCCCGCGTTGATTGCCGCTTCAACCATACGACATAGGTTGTCGATAGGTGTACGACCGGCATCTTCACAAGAGAACTCAACATCGTCTGTGTAGTTGCGCGCATGCTTTACCGCTTTTACTGCCATATCGACAACATCGTCGTAGCTACGGCGTAATTTATCTTGCACGTGAACCGTTGATGTAGATATGAAGGTGTGAATACGGAACTGCTCAGCGACTTTTAACGCTTCTGCAGCGGCATCGATATCCTTCGCTACAGCACGAGAAAGTGCACAGATTCGGCTGTCTTTAATATTTTTTGCGATGGTTTGTACTGACTCAAAGTCGCCTGGTGATGACACCGGAAAGCCCGCTTCAATAACATCTACACCCAGTCGTTCAAGTGCATAAGCGATCTGTAATTTCTCTTTTACCGTTAAGCTTGCAGCCAACGCTTGCTCGCCATCACGTAAGGTCGTGTCAAAAATTATCACTTGATCGTTCATGGGTGCTTCCTTATATCGATAATGAATCGATTGCTATCCAAATTATTATTAAGAATGATGTTCTTTTAAAAGTGCCAGTTACAAAAAAACCCGCTCAGCGCGGGTTTTAATATTTGTGTAGTTCTTGACCCACAACTTACCCGCGCGATTGGTTCACGATAAGGAGAAGTTTCAGCAGTCGAGAAGAAGAAAAAATCATTACACAAATATCCGTAAATAAACTGTTAACACCATATTTACCGCAATTTATTCTGAGCGTCAAACAAGAAAATCCAATATCAGCGTGCTTTGGCGGTGTTTTTTTTTGGTTTGTGCTGCTTGCGTGTTGTTTGCTGGTGTTATCAGCTGATTGAGTGTTTTGTACTGGGCGGTTAGTTTATCGTTTGGCTGATGTGTAGGTTAAAACTTTGTAGTAAATCTTTTTGATGGAACGATTCACCAATAAAATTAAAAGGGCGGCTAAATTAATTAATCATTTGATTAAATAGTGAGTAATTAATCTTCTACAACCATGTCGATTTATCCCTATAATTAATCGTGTGATTAATTATAGGGATAGGTCTCAGTGATGGCAGCGCGTAAAGCAGGGCGACCTCAACAGAATCTAGATGTACGGCAGTTACTCATTGAGCACGCTCGAGATCTGTTCGTGGTTCAACCGTACGACAAGGTATCGACTCGCTTAGTTGCTGAGCGAGCGGGTGTGAATATTGCGATGATTCGCTATTACTTTGGCAGTAAAGCCGGATTGTTTGAGGCGATGCTGCGTGAAACATTACGCCCTATGCAATTACAAATGCAGAGACTCGTTGATGAAAGCAGTCATGAGAACTTTCTTGATTTAATGCGGACTTACTACAAAGAGATGGTCAAAGTGCCGAAGTTTCCTCGCTTGATAGCCCAAGTGATGAATATGCCTCCCTCTGAAGTGCAAAGAGAGTTGCTCGAAAAGGTTTTCCTCGATGTTGCAAAGCCAGCCCAAGATGTCATTTTTGAAAAGTTGGTTGAACAAGGCATCTTAAAACAGAACATGGATCCAAAATTGTGCCGTATTTCGTATGTAAGCTTGATGGTGTTTCCTTTCATCGCTCCGCCGCCTTTATTGGCAATTCATGGGATTGATATTAATGAAGAATTTCTTAATCGTTTAATCGAACACAACATTCAATTGATGACTGAAGGCTTTATTAACGCACCGAGCCCTTCTTCCGTGCAGGACCAAAGATAATGAAAATAAATAAAAAACTACTCTTCTTTCCAGCACTTGCGGTTGGTGTTATTGGCCTTGTCGCCGCGATTAACTTGAAGCCGGATCTTCCAACCAAACCTGCGGGTGATAGAGCCCGCTTAGTTGATACAGTAAGCCTAGAGCAACAACTGATAGCGCCGTTAGCGGTTGGCTTTGGCAAAGTAGTGCCTAAAGTTGAATGGAAAGCGATTGCTGAGGTGACAGGACAGATCGTGTATCGACATCCAGATCTTGAAAAAGGCCAGGTGATCCCTGCAGGAACGGTCGTGCTCAAGGTTGATCCATTGGATTACGAATTGAAACTGATACAAGCAGAGGCGGATCTAAAATCAAGCCAAACCTCATTAGCGAAATTGAATCAAGAAGAAGACAACCTTAATAAGACTCTTAAGATCGAAAAGAATCGTTTGGTGATCAGCAATAAAGAGCTACAACGTAAACAGGATCTGCGTAAGAAAGGGCTCACCTCTCAATCGGATGTCGACCTGCAACAACAAAGCGCATTGTCTCAGCAGAAGTTGGTATTAGATATCGCGAACCAAATCGCGTTGATGCCAGATGAAAAGCGTGTTGCGGAAGCGGTGATTAAGGTCAACGTGTCTAAGGTAAAAGAGGCGCAGCGCTCTCTCGATAAGACCACGATCACTTTGCCAAGAGCGATGCGAATTGCTCAGGTTGATATCGAACAAAATCAAGTAGTTAACCTTCAGCAGGAGATGTTTATTGCTCACGGGATTAATGTCATGGAAGTGGAGGCGCAACTTTCTATTCACGATATGCAAACTTTAGCCTCCAGCTTTAACCAGTTCCCTCGTGATGCTGCAGGAATCCCTAATCCTTATGAAGCGCCAATCAAAGCAAGCATTCAACTTAACAGTGGCAACCTTAACCTCAGTTGGCCTGCGAAGGTGGCAAGAATCAGTGAAACGGTTGATGAAAACCAAGCGACGGCGGGGATTATTCTCGAGATCGCTCAAGATTACTCGCAATTGCAACCAGACAGCGCAACGCCTTTGGTTAACGGTATGTTTGTCAAAGCCGAGATTGAGGGTGTCGCGAATCTAAGTTGGGTGGTTCCAGAGCGAGCACTGCATGGTGATAAGGTTTACCTGATGGATGACAACCAGCGTTTGCAAGTGGTCAATGTTGAAGTGCTTTATCGCAGAGACAATCAAGTGGTTGTGAGTGGAGAGCTACAAACTGGAGATAAACTGGTTCTCAATGATGTCCTGCCAGCAATAGAAGGCATGTTACTGAGAGAGTCCAACTCTGAAGAGGCTGAGCTTGAATCAGATACTCAGGAGAGTGCGTCATGATCAAGTTTTTCTCTCGGCACCCAACAGCAGCAAACTTGTTGATGCTTGGGTTGTTGATCTTGGGTATAAGCTCACTATCAACCATCAAACGTGAAACCTTCCCCGCTTACGATCCGCCTTACATTATGGCTGCGATTGTTTATCCCGGCGCCTCTCCAAAAGAAGTGGAAGAGAGCTTGTGTGTGCGAATGGAAGATGCAGTAGACGGCTTAGCCAACATTGAAGAAACTCAGTGTGAAGCCATCGAAGGCAGCGCTCGTTTAATTCTAAAGTTAAATGAAAAAGCGGACATCGGCCGAATGCTGGTGGATGTCCAAACCCAGATCAACTCGATCAATGATTTCCCAACTGAGATTGAATCGCCTGTTGTTCAAGAGCTAGATTGGAATGAACCGGTTGTCGATATCGCTATAACAGCCGAAACGTCGTGGCCAGAACTTAAGGCCTACGCGGAAGATCTTAAGCGCACCATGAAGCTTGATTACGATGTCTCTTTGGTCGAGGTTAGCGGCTTCTCGGATCATCAATATCGAGTGGAACTGGATACCCAAGCTATTCGTCAGTTGGGTTTGAGTGTCGGTGATATCGCGGATCAAATTGGTCGACAGAATGTAAAACTACCGAGTGGTAACGTTGAAACACCAGACAAAAACTTTCTGATTCGTTTCGACGAGAGACGAGTTACGCCTGTTGAGCTGGAAAGCATCGTGGTTGGATCTGCGCCTAATGGCTCGGTGATTCGTTTGAGAGACATAGCCAAAATAACCGACCGCTTTGAGCTTGATGAGCAAAAGGTGCTATTTGATGGCAAGCCTTCAGCGCTGCTTAAGATCAGTAAGAACAAAGAAGACGATGCGCTGCGAATCAAAGAGAACGTAACACGATTCGTTGAAGATCAAAGCGCGATTGCTCCTGATGGCGTGACACTACAAATGACCAACGATCTCTCATCTGTGCTTTGGGATCGTTTAACCATGATGGCGCGTAATGGCTGGCAAGGTATTGTGCTGGTGTTCGCCACCATGTGGTTGTTCTTCAGCTTACGTTATTCGTTTTGGGTAGCGGCGGGGTTGCCGGTAGCCTTCCTTGGTGGTTTGTTTTTAATGGCCAATCTTGGTTTATCGATTAACATTATGTCGCTGGTCGGCTTATTAATGGCAATCGGTATTATGATGGATGACGCCATCGTGATTGCCGAATCGATAGCGTCCCATTTAGATCGGGGGCAAAACGTTGATGATGCGGTGTACAACGGCGTTAAGAAAGTGTTTCCCGGAGTGTTGTCTTCTTTCTTAACCACGGTGTGTATTTTCGGTAGCTTACTGTTCCTAGATGGCGAGATGGGCGCGGTGCTTAAGGCCGTTCCTCAAGTATTGATTTTGGTGCTGTCGTTGAGCTTAATCGAAGCCTTCCTAATTCTGCCTAATCACCTGTCTCACTCGCTGCATAAAGAAAAAAACGATAAGCCAGCGCTGCGCTTCAAAGTGGTGTTGCTTGAGAAGTTTGAGAACTTCCGTAATACCACTTTGATGAACATGGTTGAGAAAGTCGTGACCTTCCGCTACGCCTTTATGGGCGGAGTGATTACGCTGTTGTTGCTTTCAGTCGCCTTGATTGCTGGTGGTGTTGTTAAGTTTCAACCTTTCCCAGAGCTGGATGGTGATATTGCCGAGGCGCGTATTATTCTTCCGCCGGGCGCATCACTGTCTCAAACCGAGAAAGTGGTCGACAAAATTGTCGCGTCTGCTGAGCGTTTGAACAAGCAATGGAGCGAAGAGGTTGAAGAAGGCAACACCTTGGTTGAGCACATTACTAGCCAATTTAATGCCAACGCAGATGCCAACGAATCTGGTCCGCACTTAGCTACCGTGCGCTTAGACTTACGCGGAGCTGAGAGCCGTAACACGGTTATTGATGACTTTATTGATGCATGGCGAGAAGACATCGGTGACTTGGCTGATCCTATCTCGTTAGTTTTCAAGCAACCGACCATGGGACCGGGCGGCCGTGCGATTGAGATTCGTGCTAAGCATGATGACCTGAGCGCATTGAAATCGGCTTCTTTGGATATTCAGGAATACCTTAATCAGTTTGATGGCGTGCACGGCGTGCTTGATGATATGCGCATGGGTAAAGAAGAGATTTTGGTTAAGCTGCGCCCTGGAGCCGAAACCTACAATGTGAATGGGCAGATGATTGCGTCTCAGTTACGAGCGGCTTTCTTTGGGCAAACGGCGGATGAGATTCAAATCGGCGTTGAAAATATCTCGATTGAAGTGCGTCTTGATAAGGAACAAGCGGGCGACATACAGCAGCTAGCTAACTTCCCAATCATTACCGCAGATGGCAGTCAGATCCCGCTAGCAACGTTGGCGACATTAGATTTCCAGCGTAACTACGTGCGAATTCAGCGTATTGATGGGCTGAGAACCATCAGTATTTTTGGTGATATTGATAATAAGAAAGCGAGTTCATCCGCGATTTTGGCTCAGTTCCAAAAAGATGAAGCCGCCAAACTTATTCAGAAGTACCCGGGTTTACGCTTTGATTTCGAAGGGGAGGCCAAGGATGCAGCCAAGACTGGCGCTTCGATGGGCAAAGGATTCTTGCTCGGCTTATTCGGCGTGTTTGCGATTCTTAGCTATCAGTTCAGAAGCTATTTAGAGCCTGTGGTCGTGATGTTAGCGATTCCACTCGCTTTTATTGGGGTGGTCGTTGGTCACTGGATACTTGGCCATTCTTTGAGTATGCCAAGCATGATGGGCTTTGTGTCGCTTGCCGGAATTGTGGTTAATGATTCCATCTTGTTGGTGCAGTACATTCGTCACCATGTCGATGAGGGAGATAGCGTGCATGACTCGGTGGTGAAAGCCAGTCGCGAGCGTTTCCGAGCGGTATTCTTGACCTCAATGACGACTGCGGCAGGTTTGCTACCGCTGTTGACGGAAACCAGCTTACAGGCTCAGGTTATCCAGCCATTGGTTATTTCGATCGTATTCGGCATATTTGCCTCGACCTTACTGGTGCTGTTTATGACCCCTGCTGCTTACGCGATATTGGCGGATTTCGGTTTGGTTAAAAAGCACGAGCCACTAGCGCTATAGCCTTTAGCGTTTAATTATTTGCGAGCTCTATTATCATTAGCGAACGCTATAACCATTAACACGATAGAAGTAGCGTTTGCTTGCTTATATAAAGAAGTAAAAACATAGAAGAATAAAGCGGCCTTGGGTCGCTTTATTTTTATCGGTCGCTTCTATCGCCATCCTGACTTGATCCATTGACCAGCCTATCAAGCATGGGAAATTTCATTTTAGTTCATTCAAAATGTCACTTAACTGTCATTTGTTGAGCATAACTTGAGCCTTAACTGAATAAGGATTGTTAAGGAGATTGTATGCGTACTATCGAACCTATTGTCCGCTGGGATGTGGCATTTTCTGTTTTCTGTTTAAACAACCGCTATGGCGGGCAACATGCAACGCTCAGTAAAGCGGTGTCTCATACTGGAGATGGACACCTTTATGTTTTGATTGCCTTGATTGCACTGCTGGTCGATAGCAACACCGGTCGAGACTTTCTTTTGGTGGGCTTAACCGCCTTCGCAATCGAACTGCCTATTTACTGGTTTGCTAAAAATACCCTCAAGCGCCGTCGACCAGCTGAATTCTCTTCACTACTTCACTCTCATATTGTGCCATCCGATAAATACAGTCTGCCTTCAGGGCATTCCGCTGCTGCTTTTGTTATGGCGACCCTAATCGGGCATTTCTATCCGAGCTTGTACCTCTTTAGCTTGGTGTGGGCAACTGCGATTGCAGGCTCTCGAATCCTGCTCGGTGTGCACTTTTTAACGGACGTACTGATTGGCGCAGCCTTGGGCATCGCTTGTACCAGCCTAGCTATCAGCTTCATCCTGTAATTATTTTGTTGGCAACCACTGCCGAGCTTAAGTGGTAAATTTAAAGGAACATGCATGAAAATTTTATATGGCGTACAAGGCACAGGAAATGGGCACATCGCTCGAGCGAGAGCAATGGCCGTCGCTTTTCGTCAACAAAATATTGATGTCGATTTTCTGTTCTCTGGGCGAGATGAGAGCAAATACTTTTCGATGGAAGCGTTTGGCAACTATCAGACCCGCAGCGGCTTAACTTTTTACAGCGAGCAGGGGCAGGTTAAATACGGCAAAACATTCATGAAGAACAACATCTGGCGATTTCTCCGTGAGATTAACCAGATCGATCTTACGCCTTATGACTTAGTGATTAATGATTTTGAGCCTGTCACTGCATGGGCGGCTAAGAGACAAGGTGTGCCATGCATTGGGATAAGCCACCAGAATGCGTTTCGTTATGATGTACCCAAAGAAGGGGGCAACTGGATTGAACATTCAGTGATTCAACATTTCGCCCCAACCGAGCACTCTATTGGCTTGCACTGGTATCACTTTGAACAGCCGATTTTGCCGCCTATCGTTCACACGCTGGTTGGTGAGCAACAAACCAAAACAGCACAAGACTTTACGTTGGTCTATTTGCCATTTGAGGATCTTGAGTCGATCTCAGAGCTGCTGATGAAGTTCATTTCGCAAAACTTTGTCTGTTACCACCCGGATGTGATTGAGCATAGCCGAGTCGAAAATATTGAGTTCAAACCACTGAGTCATGCTGGCTTCCAATTCGACCTCAATCAGTGCTCTGGTGTGGTCGCAAATGGCGGCTTTGAATTGCCATCGGAAGCCTTAACCTTAGGGAAGAAATTGCTTCTCAAACCACTCGAAGGGCAGTTCGAACAACAGAGCAATGTGGCGACGCTAGAGGCCCTTGGGTTAGCTCAAACCATGACCTTTTTAGATGCGGCTATCTTGCGCGCTTGGCTCAGTGTAAAACAGGCCGAAGTGGTCACCTATCCAGACGTGGCAAGTGCACTCGTTGAGTGGGTATTAGCAGGGAATTGGTCTAATCAAGATGATTTAAGAAAGCAACTTTGGGACAAGGTCGACTTTCCAAGTTATGCATCGCTCACCTAACTCATAAGTGCTATTTCTGAATTGACCAGTTGAACAATTCACGAGTTCAATAAATTGTAACAAATGTAACCAAACGATAGAACAGCTAAATAAGTCGAAATTAAACTCATAAGTGACGCATTTTATGTTTTTTTATAACTCTATAAATAATTGATTTTTAGATGTTATTTAATAATTAAGGTAAAATAAAATTATTCTTTATCAATCTTGTTGGTAGCTCGAGATGCATTGGTTAATAGTAATGTCAATCCGAAAAACATCGGTCTGATAAATATAAGAATTAGTGGTTATCTATTCTCATACCATTACCAATTTAACGCTGTCGAACCGACAAGAGGCAACTTGAATGTTAGATAAGAAAGACGCAATGAGTGCTATTGCAAGCTACAGAATGGAAAGCACACTTCGTGGAGTCGACTTAAATCTTTTGACTGTATTTGATGCAGTTATGCAAGAGCAAAACATTACACGTGCAGCTCACAATCTGGGTATGTCTCAGCCTGCTGTAAGTAACGCTGTTGCTCGTCTAAAAGTGATGTTCAACGACGAACTATTCATGCGTCAAGGTCGTGGTATTCAACCGACTCAACGTGCACGTCAGTTGTTTGGTCCTATCCGCCAAGCGCTACAGTTAGTACGCAACGAACTACCAAGTTCTGTGTTCTCTCCAGAGTCGTCTTCTCGCCTGTTCAAACTTGCGATTTGCAGCCCTTGTGACATGCGTTTTGCACCTAAGATTATGTCGACAATTAACGAGCAAGCACCAAGCGTTAAACTGCACATGGACGCTGAGTTCGATCGTCAGCTTTCTGAGCGTATGCGCTACCAAGAAATCGACTTCGTGATCGATTACGCTCGCTTTGATGAGCAAGGTTTCTCAAGCACTGAAATCTTCCAAGATGAGTTGGTTGTTGTCGCTTCTGCTTCTCACCCACGCATTAACGGTGAAGTAACAGCGGCAGAGCTGCTTAACGAAAAGCACGCGAAATTGTCTCGTATCCACGGTCAACGTAGCTTCTCTGAGCAAGCTTACCGTGACCTAGATTGCACGCCTTTCTACGAAGGTACGAGCTTGAGCAACGTTCTTTACGTTGTAGGCCAGTCTGAACTAGTAACAATTGCTCCTCGTTGGATGGTAGAACATGCAGCAAACAAAGAGCAGCTTCAGATTCTAGATTTCCCATTCGATAATTCGGCGATTTCTGGCTTCCTAAGCTGGCACGAATCAAGTGAAAAGGATAAAGGACACATTTGGTTACGAGATCAGTTAATGATGATCTGTGGCGAAGTAGTGGCGCTTAACTAAGCACTAAACTCTATGATTTATAAGCCCTAAGCTGGGAGTCTGGCTTGGGGCTTTTTTGTACCTGCTATTTTTGTTGATAGAAAACTTAGCGTGATACGTACTATTACTTATAACTTTGAGCTTCATCAGTTGCCTTTTCCATGATCAGAGGTACACTTGTGCGCTCAAAAAAGCTTACAGGTGTAAGCCAAAGGTAAAGAGATGGCCAATTTAGATTTTCATATCGTAAAAAGACTTCGTGACCAAATTGCCCAAGGCGGCAACCGTACAGCTTTGAAGCACAAAGTAGATAATGTATGGCAAGGTATTAGCTGGCAGCAGTTTGGACAACAAATCGATACGCTTTCATTAGCACTGTTGGCTCAAGGACTGAGAGTTCAGGATAAGATCGGTATCTATTCGAACAATATGCCTCAATGGACCGTGGCAGATTTTGCATCGTTACAAGCACGCCTTGTGACTGTGCCGATTTATCCAACGAATACAGCAGCACAGTCTTCTTACATCATCCAAAATGCAGATGTGAAGATCTTATTCGTTGGTGAGCAAGTTCAATTCGATGCGGCGGTTAGCCTGTTTGAAGAGTGCGAGCAGCTAGAAGTTGTTGTGGCTATGTCTGATGACATCGACCTGCAAGGACACAGCTTTGCCGTATCTTGGAATGACTTCATGGCGCGTGGCGTTGAAGCACAACAAGCTGAACTTGACGTGCGTCTTGCTGATGCAAGCATGGACGACCTGCTGACTCTTATCTATACCTCTGGTACCACAGGTCAGCCAAAAGGCGTAATGCTTGATTACACCAACATTGGCTACCAGTTAGAAGGCCACGATGAGCGCCTTAGCCTGAGCAAAGACGATGTCTCATTGTGTTTCCTACCGTTATCACACGTATTTGAGCGTGCTTGGACGTTCTACGTTCTTTATAAAGGCGCAACCAACTGCTACCTGCAAGATACGATGCAAGTGCGTGATGCGCTAAGTGATGTGAAACCTACTGTAATGTGTGCGGTTCCACGCTTCTACGAGAAGATCTTCTCTGCGATTCACGAGAAGGTATCTAAAGCACCATTTATTCGTAAAGTGCTATTTACTTGGGCGGTGAACATGGGAGCAAAGCTTTCAGTTTGTCACCAAGAAGGTCGTACTCCATCGTTGATGCTGAAGAAGAGCCATGCGCTAGCTGATAAGCTTGTGCTATCTAAACTGCGCGCTCTACTCGGCGGTAACATCAACTTCATGCCTTGTGGTGGAGCTAAGTTAGATGAAACCATCGGTCGCTTCTTCCATGCTATCGGTATCAACGTAAAACTTGGCTACGGCATGACAGAAACCACAGCAACGGTGTCTTGCTGGGATGACCGCTGCTTTAACCCTGATTCTATCGGTATGTCGATGCCGGGCGCAGAAGTTAAGATTGGTGCTAAGGACGAGATTCTTGTTCGCGGTCCAATGGTGATGCGCGGTTACTACAAGATGCCAGAAGAGACCGCAAAGACATTCGATGAGCACGGTTTCTTGAAAACCGGTGATGCGGGTCATTTTGATGAAAATGGTAACCTGTTCATTACTGATCGTATCAAAGAGCTGATGAAAACCTCTGGTGGTAAGTATATTGCCCCGCAAGTGGTTGAAGGCGCGATTGGTAAAGATCACTTTATCGAACAGATTGCTGTTATCGCTGATACACGCAAATTCGTTTCTGCGCTGATTGTTCCTTGTTATGACTCGCTAGAAGAGTATGCAAAAGAACTGAACATCAAGTATCACGATCGCGTTGAGCTGGTTAAGCATCACCAAATCGTCGAGATGCTAGAAAAGCGTGTGAATGACCTACAGCAAGAACTGGCTAAGTTTGAGCAAGTAAAGAAATTCAAACTGCTACCAAAAGCATTCTCTATGGATGATGGTGAACTGACACCAACTCAAAAATTGCGTCGTAAAGTTATCAACGATAAGTATCAAGACGAAATCGAAGAAATGTACAACGAAAAGCCTAAAGATAAGTAGTTTTCTGCTTAGATAAATTTTCAGTTGTTTAAAAATCCCCCTACGAATGTGATTGCATTTTTAGGGGGATTTTTTGTATCTAATGACACAGCACAATGTGCGAAAGCGCACACCAGCAAGCTCGCGGTTTATCGATAAATAGCGATCTATTAAAATATTAAGTGCTTTTTTTTGTTTTCTAACTAGTGTTTAAACCTGGCGTGGGGGGCTGAGTTGGGTTTTATTTAATGCTTTGAGCTAATAGTTGGTTTTTTGGCACAGTTGCCGAATAACAGGTGTTAGACCAGATGATAATAAAGCGTTAAAGTTGTTTCGTATTACTGTTTGTTGTTATCACGACAGACAGCCATAGCCGAAAAAGTGGAAGTATTTCGAATTAGGCTACGAATAAGCCCTAGACTATGAAAAACCAGCCCAACATGTTCACCAAATATGATTGGAAACTGGTGAGGAGAGCAATATGACAACAAAACCTGAAACAGCCATGTCATCCGGCGCTGAAATGTTATCCGGCGCTGAGATGGTGGTGCAGTCTCTAATTGAAGAGGGTGTAGAACAAATCTTTGGTTACCCAGGTGGTTCTGTACTTGATATCTACGATGCGTTGCATGCTAAAACTGCTGAAATTAAACACGTATTAGTGCGACACGAACAAGCCGCTACCCACATGGCAGATGGCTATACTCGTTCTACCGGTAAACCGGGTGTAGTACTTGTGTGTTCTGGTCCAGGTGCGACCAATACCGTTACTGGTATTGCAACCGCCTACATGGACTCAATCCCAATGATTGTTATTTCTGGTAACGTACCAAATAACCTCATTGGTAATGACGCCTTCCAAGAGTGTGACATCGTGGGTGTATCACGCCCGATCGTTAAACACAGCTTCTTAGTTAAGAAAGCGGAAGATATCCCTGAAGTCGTTAAAAAAGCATTCTATATTTCAACGACAGGGCGTCCCGGTCCTGTGGTTATTGATCTGCCGAAAGATATCTTAAACCCACAAATCAAGCTTCCTTATGAATACCCAGAAACGCTCAAAATGCGTTCGTATAACCCAACGGTTACGGGTCATAAAGGTCAGATCAAAAAGGCGCTAAAAGCCCTTCTTGAAGCGAAGAAGCCGGTACTTTATGTCGGTGGTGGTGCGGTTATTTCTGAGGCAGATAAGCCGCTGTTAAAATTAGCAGAGGCACTGAATTTACCTGTGGTAAGCACCCTAATGGGGCTTGGCGCTTTCCCTGGCACCCATAAGAACTCTTTGGGTATGTTAGGCATGCATGGTTTATATGAAGCCAATATGGCGATGCACAATGCGGATTTGATCTTTGGTATTGGCGTACGTTTCGATGATCGAACGACTAATAACCTAGATAAGTACTGCCCTGATGCGAAGATCATGCACATTGATATCGACCCATCTTCGATCTCTAAGAACGTAAAAGTGGATCTACCGATTGTAGGTTCTGCTGAAAAGGTTCTAGAGAGCATGGTGAACTTGCTCGTTGAGCAAGGCGGCACTAACGATGCAGAAGCGATTGAAAGCTGGTGGAGTGAAATCAAGCAGTGGCAAGAGCGTGACTGCCTAGCTTACGAGAAATCGTCTGAGCGCATCAAACCACAGCAAGTAATTGAAACACTGCATAAAGTAACCAATGGCGATGCCTATGTTGCTTCTGACGTAGGTCAACACCAAATGTTTGCTGCTTTATACTACCCGTTTAACAAGCCACGTCGTTGGATTAACTCTGGTGGTCTAGGCACGATGGGCTTTGGCCTGCCTGCTGGTATGGGCGTTAAGTTTGCTAAGCCAGATGAAGAGGTGGTTGTGGTAACCGGTGACGGCAGTATTCAAATGAATATCCAAGAGCTGTCGACTGCGCTGCAATACAATATCCCGGTTAAGATTATTAACCTTAACAACCGTTTCCTAGGCATGGTAAAACAGTGGCAAGACATTGTTTATCAAGGCCGTTACTCTAACTCATATATGGACTCTGTTCCTGATTTTGCTGCTATCGCTGAGGCTTATGGCCACGTTGGTATGCGCATTTCATCTCCGGATGAATTGGAATCAGGTTTGGAAAAAGCACTGGCGATGAAAGACCGTTTGGTATTTGTCGATATTAGTGTGGATGACACCGAGCACGTATACCCAATGCAGATCAAAGGCGAGGGTATGGATAACATGTGGCTAAGCAAAACGGAGAGAACATAATATGAGACACATTATTTCACTACTAATGGAAAACCAACCTGGTGCGCTTTCTCGTGTGGTTGGCTTGTTTTCTCAGCGTGGCTACAACATCGAGTCTTTGAACGTATCTCCAACCGATGATCCGACGCTGTCTCGTTTGAACGTCACTACTAACTCGAGCGAAATGCAGCTTGAGCAGATTCAGAAACAACTGCATAAGCTAATCGACGTACTTAAAGTACAAGAAGTGTCTGAACTTGAACACATTGAACGTGAGCTGTTGATGGTAAAAGTACGTGCGAGCGGCTTTGCTCGTGCGGAAGTGAAGCGCACAGCGGATATCTTCCGTGGTCAGATCGTTGATGTTACGGCTTCTCAATATACGGTTCAAATGGCGGGTACTAGCGAGAAACTGGATGCCTTCATTCAGGCGCTGTCTGAAGTGACGGAAGTGCTTGAAGTAGCTCGAAGTGGTGTTGTTGGCATCGCACGAGGCGAACGTGCGTTGAAAGCCTAGACGATAAGTCTTTAAAAAATAACTTTAAAGCCGCTTTTTTAAGCGGCTTTTATTTTGTTAATTTTTTAGAGTGCTATAATCCCGCGCTGCACTTCCATTCATCTGAGTTAGCAATGCGAAATAAAAAATCAATAATTACATTGCTGATTATCTCTATCATATTGTCTTCTGCAGTATGTCTGTATTATTTGCAGCGCTACAAAGAAGTAAAACAGCAGAGCTTTGACTACTCAGCTAAGCAAGCCGTTCATCAGTTAGTGTATGCCAAGCGAGATTATGATCTTCTCAAGACTCAGTTAGTCTCGGTCATGGAGCTACTCAGTCATAGCCAGAGCTTGGTTAACTTTGCTTCCTCTCCCTCAGACCAAACCAAACATCTACTTGAAGAGGTCTGGCAATCTGTTCTCGTGAACCAGAAGTGGTATACACAAATCCATCTGTTAGATGTCACTGGCAAAGAATTGGTGCGTGTTAACTATTCCTCTGATACCGGTAGAGTGACGTTTCCTCAACAGCTGCAAGATAGGTCGGATTCTAACTACTTCCAATACGCTCAAAAACTAGAAGCCGAACAGATTGGCGGTTGGGGTATTGAGCTTGAAACTGAGCATGGTGAAGTCACCTTCCCTTATTCGCCGGTAATCCGTGTCTTTACCCCAGTAGAAACCCCTGACGAAAGAGTAGGCTACCTCGTCATCAATCTTGATGTATGGGGCTTATCGTCGCGTCTGAGCTTTTCACCAGATAACGATCTTAGAGCAGAAGTTCTCAATGACGCGGGTTACTTCATCGCGAGTAACAACAGCGGTAAGTTGTTCGGAGACTCTATTCCTGAAAGAAAAGGCTATAACCTGAAAAATATCGCGCCGAAGACGTGGGATGCGATCTCCAATGATCAGGTGGGATACGTTTTTGAAGATGGTAATTTGTTTGCCTTTAACACGGTTATGCTCGCGAACAGTCAAAAGGTCCATTTACTGATTCAACTTAATCAAAAGCAACTGATGGATCGGGCTGAGCGTGATCTAGATGATTTGGCCCATGAAGAGATCATTGTTCTGATTACGGTGCTGATATTCGCTTTCCCGTTTGCTTACCTGGTGACGCACTGCCGACGCCGAAGCCTAGAGAGTAAATTGGCACGAGCCGCATTGAATGGTATGTCGGCAGTGATGATCTCTGACAAGCAGCACCGCACAATGATGATCAACAACGAATTTGAGAACATGACTGGGTACTGCAAAAAACAGGTGATCGGTCAAAATGCATTGCAGTTGCTGCTTGAGAATACCGACCAAGTGCTCTCAAGCTCGGCTATTTGGAGTCATTTAGAGCAAGAAGAAGTATGGGAAGGGGAGGTTCAGTGTAAGAACAAGCTGCGTATTCCTTTTACTGCGATCATGCGAGTGCATGCGGTCAAAAACAATTCAGGCAAAGTCAGTTACTACATCACCTCGTTGGTTGATATTTCCGTAAGGAAGGAGCTTGAGGTACGTTTGAGGATTTTAAGTGAACGTGACTCTTTGAGTAATCTCTGGAACCGACGAAAATTCGAAGAGCAGCTGGCCTACTATTCTCGCTTAGTTGAGCGTTACCCGATCGAAGCGACCACCTGCTTAGCCTTGGTGGACATCGATAACTTCAAGCGAATCAACGACGAACTTGGTCATGACGAAGGCGACCGAGTGATAGCAAGTGTCGCCAAGCTTCTGCAAGACAGTCTTCGTGGGACGGATTTTGTTGCACGTGTCGGAGGGGAAGAGTTTGCACTCTTGATGCCACACACCTCACTGCCAGAAGCAAAGCGCGTATTGGATCGCTTACGAATCGAGATTGAGCTAGCGGCCGGAACTAAGGTAACGGTGAGTGTTGGCTTTACTGATTTAACAAGTAACAGTACTCGCTCATACAAGTGTGCCGATGTTGCGCTTTACGAATCTAAATCGTCTGGTCGTAATACGGTCTCTATGTGTCCTAGCTACGATGATGTCGCTTAGGTTCGCTTCTATCTAGTCCTGTCTTCTATTTGCTTCACCTCTTCAAGTCGCGCCCCGACTCCTTTCCCTCTTTTTATTAGGAATCTCACTTTTGAGCGACCTGTGTCACAAAATCTATACAGTTAGACTAAAGTCTAATGTTGGTGGAAATTTGAGCTAAAATTAACAGTAAGTAAACTACTTTGCTTCAGATTACATCGTGTTAAACGATGTAATAAATAGAGTGTTTACCAGATGTAAAAGGATGACACCGTTAACTTAATTCAGCTGGTTAGCTTGCCTTATCAATAACTTGAAAGGCAGCAGTAGAATTAGGTTAGCTGGAGCAATAGTTTGGGGATCATACAGTCTGGTTAAAAGAGGCGTGGTATGTTTGTCGATTTTTTAGTGAGGTTAACCATAGGCACATTAGCCATTCTTGGCTTTCAACTTAGTGCATTGTATTTTTTACCTATGGTTGTGCTGCTCAATACTCATCACAAAGAGTTTTTTGGGTGGTAGTTCAGTCGTGGTACTGGAAACAAAAAAACGGAGCCGCTGGGCTCCGTTTTTATTTGGTTAGAAGCTACTTTAGCGTTATGCCGCTTCGATAACTTCTTCAATTCGTTTCATTGAACCTAGCAGGTGTTGATCAAGCAGTTCAGTCGCTTGTTCTACATTCTTAGACAGTACTAGTTTCATGATCATTTCGTGTTCATCAATATTGAACAGATCATCTGATGCGCTTTCTGCAGACATAGCGAGGAAGCGGTAACGTTTCACTTGGTTAATTAGGTCATCAAAGAACTTAAACATGTTCTCTGAATCTGCACCTTCAAGCAGTGCGACATGGAATTGCTGGTGGCGCTCTTCCCATTCTACACAGTCAAACTCTTCAGATACGTACTGTACTCGCGATAGTTTATGGTAAGACGTTAGTACATCCAGTTCCCAGCTCTCATCACCTGCTGCAATCGCTTTTTTAAGCAGAACCGATGATACAACACGAAGGCTTTCGTATAGGTCATTCAGTTCTTTCTTTGATACAGGAGATACCCAGCAGCCTTTTTGTGGCTCTAGCTTTACGTATTTGCTCCAAGATAACTGTACCAAGGCTTCGCGAATAGGGGATGCGCCAACGTTGTAGCGTGCTTTTAGATCAGCAACAACAAGCTTTTGGCCTGGGGTTAACTCACCATTAAGAATATCTTGGCGAATCATCTTTGATACTTTGTCAGTGAGCGTAGGACTAGACATTACAAACCTCATCTATATATGATTTCTAGTCTGCTAATCCGTCTCTTAGAAAGAGTCAGTTGGAGGTTAACAGTACGTAGTTCTATTGTGATTGATAATACAGCGTACTGAAAAGTTAGGCAAGATTTTGTTTCATAAAAAAAGAGGGCCGAAGCCCTCTTTTATATTTTATGCGAATCGGTTCATTCTTATAGAACGTGAACAGATGCCGTGTTTGTAGTACCAGAAGCTACTAGAGCACCAGAAACCATAACTACGATGTCGCCTTTGTTACCTAGGCCAGATTGTAGAGCGATTTCTTTACCGTTGATGTAGAACGCGTCTGTGTTCTCGATAGAGTCAACAAGAACTGGCTTAACACCTTTAGTAAGAACTAGCTGTGCAGCTGTCTTTTCGTTAGTTGTTAGAGCTAGGATGTTTGCAGTTGGGAAGTACTTACGTACTGAACGTGCAGATTTACCGCCTTCAGTTGCAACAACGATTAGAGGAGCAGCTAGCTTCTCTGCTGTGTCTACGGCGCCTTTACATACTGCTTCAGTGATGCGTAGACGTGGGCTGTCTAGACGAGAACCTAGCTCAGCTTTAAGAGCTGAATCAGTACGGTTCGCGATTTGAGCCATGATAGTAACAGCTTCAACTGGGTACTTACCTTTAGCAGTTTCACCAGAAAGCATTACTGCATCAGTACCATCCATGATTGCGTTCGCAACGTCACCCGCTTCAGCACGAGTTGGACGTGGGTTGCTGATCATAGAGTCAAGCATTTGAGTTGCAGTGATAACCATCTTACGTGCACGGTTACACTTCTCGATCATCATCTTCTGAGCGAAGATTACTTCTTCAGCTGGGATTTCAACACCTAGGTCACCACGAGCAACCATGATGCCGTCAGAAGCTTCAAGGATTGAATCGAAGTTATCTACACCTTCTTGGTTTTCAATCTTAGAAATGATGTGGATGTTCTCGCCGCCGTTAGCGTTTAGAAGCTCACGGATTTCTTTAACGTCTTCTTCTTTACGGATGAAAGAAGCAGCAACGAAATCTACGCCTTGCTCACAACCAAACTTAAGGTCAGCTTTGTCTTTCTCAGAAAGAGCAGGAAGTTGAACAGAAACGCCAGGAAGGTTAACACCTTTGTTTTCGCCTAGAGCACCGTTGTTAAGAACTTTACACTTAACTTCAGTTTCTGTTGTTGCGATAACTTCCATTTCGATTAGGCCGTCATCAACAAGGATAGTGTTACCTGCTGTTAGGTCTTTAGCGAAACCTAGGTAAGTTACTGCTACTACGTCTTTGTTACCAACAACTGTTGCGTCAGTTGTGAAAGTGAACTCTTGACCAGCTACTAGATCTACGTCGTTACCATCTTCAAGTTTGATAGTACGGATTTCTGGACCTTTAGTATCTAGAAGGATAGCAAGTTGCTCACCTTTGTTTTCCATTACTTTACGGAAGTTCGCGATACGAGTGCCGTGCTCTGCGAAATCACCGTGAGAGAAGTTAAGACGCATAACGTTCATGCCAGCATCTACTAGTTCAGTTAGCTTCTCTACAGATTCAGTTTTAGGGCCAATCGTACATACGATTTTGGTCTTTTTCATGGAAGGTACTCTCCGGTAAGTATTGTTACAATTTGAAATTTATTTAAGTTCTGAAGATTGGTCCGCTACATCAACATTTTGTGCCTGTTGTGTAAAAGCGCGGGACTTCCAATATGTCCTTCAGAGTTGTAAGTCTTTCATCAATTTTAGTCATTTTATGACTAAAAGATTTTGATTCAATATCGGTTTTCTGTGACTTACCCCACTATATAGGGGGTAAGTTGCAAAAAAATAACAGTCAGTTTTGTAATTTTTTTTCTTTTCGGGTGCGGATTCTACCACCTAATGAGTTCAATATCACTGCTTAACAATTGTCTTAGGACAAGGTTTTATCGCTATTTATTAATTTTTTGGATCAAAATAAATGGACTAAATAGTTTCGTTGTAACTATAATATGTTTCATATCGAAACTTAATGGCCTTTTTTAAATGTCGAAACGAAACACCCAGCTCAGAAGACATGCAATTTCTAACCTAGTGAATGAAAAAGGGGAGGTTAGTGTTGATGAATTATCCGCTAAGTTCGAAACCTCAGAAGTCACTATTAGAAAGGACTTGGCGTCTTTAGAGAAAAACGGTCAGCTTTTACGCCGTTATGGTGGTGCGATTTCGTTACCGAAAGAGGTTGTCAACGAAGAACTGGGTCAACAAGTTTCGACTCGAAAGATTTCATTGGCAAAAGCCGCTGCAGATTTAATTCGCGACCATAACCGCATCGTGATCGATAGTGGCAGTACGACCGGTGCTCTAATTCAGCAGCTTAATGCTAAGCGTGGCTTGGTTGTTATGACCAACTCATTGCACGTTGCTAATGCGCTTAATGAGCTTGAAAGCGAGCCGACGTTATTAATGACTGGCGGCACTTGGGATACCCATTCGGACTCTTTCCAAGGCAAAGTTGCAGAGTCGGTACTTCGTGCTTACGATTTTGACCAACTATTTATTGGGGCTGATGGTATCGACCTCGATAGAGGCACAACCACGTTTAACGAACTGGTTGGCCTGAGCAAAGTAATGGCTGAAGTGTCACGAGAAGTGATCGTGATGGTTGAGTCGGAAAAGGTGGGACGAAAGATCCCGAACTTAGAGCTGGCATGGGAACACATTGACATCTTAATTACCGATACAGACTTAGGCGAAGAATCCAAAGCAAGTATCGAATCACATGATGTTCGAGTGATCCTGACCGATCCAGCGTAAAAACAAATTTAAGTATTATGCATTTACCTTCCTATAATTGATCTTAATGAAGATTTGGCCTTTGCTTGCTGCCAATAGGAATAAAACAAAATTGATGGAGTGAAACTATGTGTGGAATTGTTGGTGCAGTAGCACAGCGTGATGTAGCTGAAATTTTAGTAGAAGGCCTTCGTCGTCTAGAATACCGTGGCTACGATTCAGCTGGTGTCGCTGTAGTCGATACTGAATCTAACCTAACTCGTGTACGCCGTCTAGGTAAAGTACAAGAGCTAGCTGACGCAGTAGAAGAGCAACAAGTGATTGGTGGTACAGGTATCGCTCATACACGTTGGGCGACACACGGTGAGCCGTCTGAAGCGAACGCACACCCACACATGTCTGGTGATATTGCCGTTGTACACAATGGCATTATCGAAAACCACGAAGCACTGCGCGCTATGCTGCAAGAGCGTGGTTACGTATTTACTTCACAAACGGATACAGAAGTTATTGCTCACTTAGTTGAGTGGGAACTTCGCACTTCAGCTTCTTTGGTTGAAGCGCTACAGAAAACAGCAAAACAATTAGACGGTGCGTACGGCACGGTTGCGGTTGATCGTAAAGATCCTAGCCGTATCGTTGTAGCTCGTTCTGGTAGCCCGATCGTTATCGGTTTTGGTGTCGGCGAGAACTTCCTTGCTTCTGATCAACTGGCGCTACTGAGCGTAACTCGTCGCTTCATGTACCTAGAAGAAGGTGATGTTGCTGAGGTAACTCGTCGTGATGTTACGGTATTTGATGTAGCGGGTGAGCGTGTTGAGCGTGAAATCGTTGAGTCAAACGCTGAACACGACGCAGGTGACAAAGGTCAATACCGCCACTTCATGCAGAAAGAGATCTTCGAGCAGCCAACAGCGCTGATCAATACAATGGAAGGCCGTATCTCTGACACTTCGGTTATCACTAACGCGATCGGCGTTAAAGCTGAAGAGATCCTAAGCAAGGTTGAACACGTGCAGATCATCGCATGTGGTACGTCTTACAACTCAGGCATGGCAGCGCGTTACTGGTTTGAATCTCTAGCTGGCGTAAGCTGTGACGTAGAGATTGCTTCTGAATTCCGTTACCGTGATTTCGTTGTTCGTCCAAACAGCCTATTGGTGACTCTGTCTCAATCTGGTGAAACGGCGGATACGCTTGCTGCACTTCGTCTTGCAAAAGAGAAGGGTTATATGTCTGCAATGACTATCTGTAACGTTGCGGGTTCTTCACTGGTTCGTGAATCTGATTTTGCCTTCATGACTCGCGCAGGAACAGAGATCGGTGTTGCTTCTACTAAAGCTTTCACAACTCAACTAGCAGCGATGCTGATGATGGTAACGTCAATTGGTCGTCTACAAGGTCGTATCAATGAAGAAAAAGAAGCGGAAATCGTTCAAGCACTTCACCAACTGCCTGCTGATATCGAGAAAGCATTAGCGTTCGATAAAGAAATTGAAGCACTGGCACCTGATTTTGCTGATAAGCATCACACACTGTTCTTGGGTCGTGGTGAGTTCTACCCAATCGCGATGGAAGCGTCTCTTAAACTGAAAGAGATCTCTTACATCCACGCAGAAGCATACGCAGCTGGTGAGCTTAAGCACGGTCCTTTGGCTCTTATCGATGCAGATATGCCTGTAGTCGTTATTGCACCAAGCAACGACTTGCTAGAGAAGCTGAAATCGAACGTTGAAGAAGTGCGTGCTCGTGGCGGTCTACTTTACGTATTCGCTGATGAAGATGCGGGCTTTGAAAGCGATGAGAACATGAAGATCATCAAGATGCCTCACGTAAGTGAAGTAACAGCGCCTATCTACTACACAGTACCGATGCAGCTGCTGTCTTACCATGTCGCACTAATAAAAGGTACCGACGTTGACCAACCTCGTAACCTAGCGAAAGCGGTAACAGTTGAGTAATCGACAGCTTACCTAAGATATAGATGTCGGAAGACAATAAAGTTTGATCAGTTACAATAAAGTCTGATCATACATAATAAAGATTGATCGTTTTTTGACCTCCTGCTAAGTTTGGCTTAGTCGGAGGTTTTTTATGTCAGATGCAGATAAGCCACTCAATAAGAAAGACCAAAAGCGTTTAGAAGAAAAACGAGGCGAAGGGACGGGAAAGGACTATGTTCCTTTCATTAAAGTCGGAGAGTTCAGCGGTTCTGGCGAAAGCGTTCGTGTTAAAAGTGCCACTGTTGGTCGAGTTCATCACTTTTTTTCTGGAAATGAGCTTGCCGCATTTCTGGTGTTCGATTGGTGTGAAGAGGTTATCGACATTCGAGAGCAGTTTCCTATCCCTCTTGCTGATTCTTTGATTATTTGTCGCCAACTAGGTATTCGTCATCCTCAAGAAAAGGGCGAGCTTAAAATAGTTACTACGGACTTAATCATCGATTTTGCTGATGGCTCCCAGTTAGCAATCCCCGTAAAGCCAGCTCTAAAGCTTGATGACAAGCGCATTGTCGAAAAGCTTCAAATAGAGAAAGCGTACTGGGAAGCAATAAAAGTACCCTGTCCCATTTTTACCGATCAAGAAGTATCCAACGAACTCAAAATGAACCTGAAGTGGATAAAACCACTTATCGATATAGATACTGAAGTTGAATATCCATTCTCCAAGCAAGATGTCATTGATCTTGCTGCTAGATTAGCGAAGAAACCCAAAGCTTATGTAGCCCGACATTGTGCAAAATTGGATGATCAATACCAACTAGAGGAAGGCACGCATATCGGAATATTTCGCTATGGTATCGCCAATCAATATTTTAAAGCATCACTTGAAACACCGTTTACTGAGTGGAAATGCGAAGATATCGAACTCTTAATTAGTGGTAATAGAGATTTGGAGGTCGGCAATGCTTCTTAATCAAGTCTATCAATACGCAGATTCAAACGAGCGAATACGTGTGGTGTACGAAACGTTAGAGTTCATCTGGCTGATCAGTCTCGATGATGAATCGGCTTGGCCTATACTTATGCCAACCTCTGAGTTACATGAACTGATCGCAGTACAAACGATAGAGTGCATCAGTGAACCTTTTACTTTCTCTCATGTTGAGCTCGACGGTGCACAAGCTCTCAAGCGAGATGAAGCCTATACGCTGCTTAAAATTCTACTAAAAGACCACTGTGAATTATTTGATAAGGCGTCGCGCAATCGTCTAATTAGAAACGCGGTTGAAGTGACCGGAAAACCTCGTATTTACTTCATTCGTCAACTTCGTCGCTATTGGCAAAGAGGGATGACACCCAATGCATTGCTGTCTGATTATCATAAGTCAGGTGGGAAAGGTAAATCTAGGCGTGACGTGGGCAATAAGCTCGGGCGTAAGCGAACAACTGCCGAGGGCGTAGGTGCCATCATTACCGATGATGTCGCAGAAATTTTCAGTCTAGCAATTGATGGCTTCTTTCTTCAAAACGATAAGTTCTCTATCAAAGACGCCAAAGATAAAGCAATTGGCTTGTATAAATCCAGATATCCCGACTCTGATAAGACCTCCATACCGACTCTTCGCCAATTCCGCTATTTCTATGAATCTAACTACAAGGAACATGATGTAGTAAGACGAAGAACACCATCCAAAACATACGACAAGGATATTAGAGCGCTAACAAGCACATCAGCCTTTATGAATATCGGACCAGGAGGGCGGTATGAGATTGATGCAACGATTGCGGATCTCTATTTAGTTTCAGAGAAAGACCCGAATAAAATCATCGGTAGGCCAGTGGTTTACGTGGTTAAAGATGTCTTTAGTCGCATGGTAACAGGGCTTTACGTCGGTTTGGAAAACCCATCATGGGTTGCGGCAATGATGGCCATGTCTAACGCCTTTCTTGATAAAACAGAGTATTGTCGGAGCTACGGAATAGAAATCGAGCCTAGCATGTGGCCTTCTGTTGGTATTCCTGCGTCTATCATGGCGGATAAAGGCGAGCTTTTGCATAGGCAGGCTGACATTCTCGTCAATGCATTTAACATCCAATTGAGTAACTCGCGCTCCTACCGAGGGGATGATAAAGGCGGCGTGGAACGCTATTTCAATACTCTTCAAACAAAATTCAGGCCCTATGTCGGTGGTATTGTCGAGCCAGTCAACGGCAAGAAGCGCTTGGGACGCCGATATGAGCTAGACGCAGAATTAACCTTGCATGCATTCACTGAGACAGTGATTCACATCATTATCAACTACAACACTAGGCATGTAGTTAAAGATTATGATTTTGCCGAAGATATGTCTAATGACTTGCCCGCAGTCCCCATTCAGCTTTGGAACTGGGGAATCAAAAATCGCACCGGTAAGTTAAGACCATGCAGTAAAGAGATGGTTGAAGTGAACTTGTTACCCACTGAAAAAGGGACAGTGTCTGAGGTCGGTATTGGTTTCAAAGGACTGAAATACACTTGCCGTGAAGCAATGGCTGAAGGTTGGTTTGACCGATTTAAGCATACAAGACCGAATACAGTTGAGGTGGCTTTTGACCCGCGTCGAACCGATGTCGTTTACCTGAGGCCTGATAACAGCTATCAATCCTATTGGATATGTGAGCTTTCAGATCGTAGCCGTCGATATAAAGGAATGAGTTTTGTGGATGCTGCGGGTATTCTCAAGTCTTCTAAAGTTGCAGAGGCTTCAGCGAATCAATATAAGGATTTTGAGGCTCCTGACCTACAGGAAGCGATTGAGAGTATCGCTAAACGAGAGCGGAACAAAAAGGCAAATGCGCTTAAATTAACGGACTCACAAAGATTGGCCGGTATTAAGGATAATCGAGATGAAGAGAGGGAATTTGAGCGAGACAATACCTCAGTCAATCTCAAGCCTGAGTCAAAACAAAGTAGTGCTAAAGTCATTGATATTCAAACGGGGCACAATTCGGATAGCATTGAATATCCGTCACTGGATGATTTTTTAGGAGATGACGATGATTAAAATTCACCATGCGGAATACGCTGCTCCAGAAATAGAAGATTATCGAGATCAGCCTTTGATCAATGCACTACCTTTATTGAACTCGCCGCAAAATACGGCCAAAGAGTTAAACCGCTACCCTAAGGTGAGAGATTCTGAAAAGACCTTGCCTGGGTACATCCGTCGTCATGCGATGATGCGAATACTTGATGGGTTTCTATACCCGACAAAAGCTCACCTTCAACTAGAACAGATGATTTCAGGGATGATTCGTCGAGGATATTTAGGGCGAAACATTTCATCGATTGACTATCAGCGAAATCTTTTAGACGTCGATAATGTTGATTTTTCAACTGCATCAATAAATGCGGGTAGCGCAGCGTTGGCAACGACTGTCATTGGTTGCTCTGGAACAGGTAAAACTACCGCGGTACAAGCGATATTAGATTCATACAAGCATCAGGCTATCTATCATCCCGAGTATCAGCATACACAGTTGGTATGGCTAAAGATTGACTGCCCTCATGATGGTTCGGCAAAGAGTCTATGCATCCACTTTTTTCGTGCGGTAGACGATGCGATTGGAAGCGACTACGAAATGCTCTACGTTAAGTCGAGATCATCAGCAGAGTCTATGTTGGGTGACATAGCTAGAGTATGCGCCCTTCATTCTATTGGTATCTTGGTCATAGATGAAATCCAGCACCTTAATGCCGCGCGCTCCGGCGGTGCGACTAAACTACTTAATTTCTTCGTTACTCTTACCAACGTAATCAAAGTGCCAGTGTTGTTCATTGGCACTCCAAAAGCTCTTGAGCTTTTTTCTCCTACACTGAGGTCTGCTCGCCGAGCTGCACAGTTTGGTAGTTTGAATTGGAATCGATTTGAGCACCTATCAAATAGAGCTGACGAAAGCGAATGGGATCGCTTTTTCAACAGAATGTGGAAATTGCAGTGGTTTCAATCACCGACACCGATTACGAAACCAATGAAAGATTTGTTTTGGGAGTTAACTCAAGGTGTTGCACATGTGGCCGTTTCATTGTTTTATCTTTGCCAAGCAAGGGCGGTAGTTGCAGGAAAAGAAGTGATTACCCTCAAGTTAGTCGAAGATGTGTTCAACGAAGAGTTGTCGATCATTCATCCTATGATTCGAGCGCTCCAAAGCGGTCGAAAAGAAGAAATCGTTAAGTATGCGGACTTAGACTTACCTGCCGATTCAGTTCGTATTATTGGGCAAGCTGGCGATAGCGATGTGGATGCGCCTGAAGTTACTATTGAGGAAACTGATGACAAATTGATGCAACTCACTGATATGTTGATTCGCATGGGACTCGGTGAGGATGTGGCTAAACTAGCGGCGAGACAAGCCATCGATGAAAAGCCTAACGAGGATCTGTTTGGATTAGTTGCTCATATAAAGTCGCTAGAGGACAAGCCTGCAACACAAAGTAAGCCTAAAAAATCAAAAGTAACCAAGCTAGAACCTCGTTATGTGGATAACGACCTTCGGCTACTGAGAAGTGACAAACCAATGTCCACCTACAATAACCTAAAACGTGAAGGCATGATTCTTGACATCACGCCATACCTCTAGGTATGAAGCAGCCAACTATACTCAAAGAAGTGAAACGAGTTGTTTGGTAGTTAAAGATGTTGACCCACTTTCCAGCCGCTCAGAAAGATGAGTTGCTCACTAGTATTATTGCTCGGTTTATCCAGCAAATGGGAATTAAAGATGACAAGATTGCATTAGACATCCTATTTGGCAATAGAATGATGGTTCCTTCGCCTTTTTTACAAGGCCATATTGCGTATCTTTTGGAGCATGTAGGCCACGTATGGGGAGTGCACCCTAAGCAAATCGTGGAGCGTCATACGTCCCTTCCGTTGTTCAAACCCTTCGTTGAATCACACCGCTATATAGCGCTGCAAGCTAATTTAATTCATAGTCGAGTAAACCCAAGCATGTCTCGTGCTGGCATTCCAGCTTCGGTTATCAAGTGGCCAACGACATATAAGATCTGCCCTCAATGTTGGCAAGAGCAAAGCGATGCTCTTGGTTTCACCTACTGGCAGCGATTGTTTCAAGCCCCTGGTGTCAACGTGTGCCCACAACATAAGTGTATTTTGATAGGTACACATATACCAATTCAATCCCCACATAGGCACCAGTTTGTTGGTGCGAGTGGCTATCAATGCCAAACACGTTTTTCTGAGGCCGCTAACCCTTGTGAGATAAAATTATCCCAAATGGTAGAGATGTTACTTAACTCGAAGTTGAGAGCGGTTTCACTAGCTCAGTGGACGCTTTACTATCAAAAGCTAGCGAGAGATGCAGGAATGATGATTGGTTCAAGAATAGACCATAAAGCAATTTCGGATTCTGTGCGGAGATATTGGTCAGATGAATGGTTGAACACACAAGGCTTAGCATTTTGTGGGACAAATACATGGTTAGTCGCAATGTTCAGGAAACATCGTAGAGTATTCAGTTACCTGCAACACTTCATTGTTTGGTTGTC
This sequence comes from Vibrio sp. 10N.247.311.47, assembly GCF_041467535.1. Classification (NCBI taxonomy): domain Bacteria; kingdom Pseudomonadati; phylum Pseudomonadota; class Gammaproteobacteria; order Vibrionales; family Vibrionaceae; genus Vibrio; species Vibrio sp. 10N.247.311.47. The sequence continues at coordinate 19,640 of NZ_JBFSUR010000014.1, read as the reverse complement.
ACTTCGAGATAGTAACGTTGATTTATTGCTAGAGTTAAATCTCGCTAGTACGTTTCCTAAAATTGAAAGGAGAGCACAACCAATGAGAGCGACAATAAACATAGTAAAGCGTGATACAAACAGAAACCAATGGCTTGGTATTGTAGAGTCTTCACAAGCTGAATCACTTAAAAAGATCAGAGCCACATCTCTTGGTGCAAGGCTATATTCTTGGCTTTATCGATATGATCGTAAGTGGCTCAATGCTCACAAACCTAATCATGTATCAAATTACCAGAATTATCGTGTTGACTGGCAGGTTCGAGATCTGCTGCTAGTTAAAAAACTCATTAAACTTAAAAATAGGGCCGATAATAGGATAAAAGACCCTCGCCACTCTAAGTCGTGGTTTGCATCCAGCATCAAGCAGAAGAGTCTCATTGAGAAAAAACTGTATAAGTTACCGCTTTGCAGTCTGTTTTTTGATCGATATAGCGAATCTATAGAAGAGTACCAAATTAGGAGGTTAAGCCGTGTTATGGTTCAACTCATTGAGTGTAAATATTTTTTAAGGCCTGTATGTGAGATTGAACGACTTGCTGGACTCAGCCGTGCGCGTAGCAGGAAACCTGCACGGGAAATTCTCCGATTGGACATCCCAGCCTGGCAGAGAGCTGCGGTACTTTCCTGAAAACGTACCGTTAATCAACATTGGAAGTATTCACACCAAGCGCGTCCTCAATAATAAGGTCCGGCCTTATATCAACGTTCAATTTTCAGGTTTCCCAAAAAGTCGTGTTCCGGCGGAACTGATACCAATGTTGGTTGTTAATTCTCATTATTCGAACAAAGAACGCACGGTTCCACATAAGCGCGAAATCATCGAGATAAAAATATCAGATAACTTTCAAAGAGCTTTTTCAAACAAATCACATTCAATCATTTTAAGGGAGGGCAACTTAAAGGCTGTTGTCACTTGTATAGAGCTCGCTCGAGCACTCTTTTTACACAATGTACATCTAACACGTACAGCCTTAAGGCCCAATGGGTTGCATGGGATGGCTGTTGTGGATGATGCTGGGGAAGAGTGCATTATTCGTTTCAATAGGTCATCGGATTACCCTCTAAAAAACTTGAACTCTAAAGATGCATGTAAACATCTTAGCTGGTTATTGCTAAATCCTGAGGCAACAAAAAGTTTTAATAGTGTTTATAGTAAACTACAGCAAGATGAAAGTACGGAGTGGAACTTTAACTTTGAGCCGCCACCATTAAAAAAATGGAGATTAGAGATAGCAGGTGAGTACGACAGAGACGACCCGATGCTGTTTTATGTAGAAGAAATCATAACTGTTTACCCATCGAGTTTTAAGTGTGACAAAAAGGTCTCGATTTACCACCCCAAAAAAGTGGATGTTATCCCTGTTGGGCCGAGCGATGGAAAGCGTCCCGAAATTAATCGAACTGATCCAGACCCGCAGTTGGATTTTCAAGCTACACCCGGAAACTATAGAAAAAGGGATGTCGTGAGTGAAAAGGGATTCCGGTTTATTTGTGACTTAGAAGATGATGTAAAAGTAATGCCAGGAAAAGCGCTATCGAGAGTAGTACCTAATGTTAATGCCACAGAAGAACCAAAACCTGACGTTTCAGCGGTTGGCCATGGAACAGCAACAGGGTCAGCGCAAGAATTAGACTGGGCGATTAATCGAAGTGATTGTGATGATACGACTCTTCCTGAGGCTCCAAAAGAGGTAGCTCCGACTGGTAACTTTCAGCTCTTTGAAAAGGTTATTCAGAAATTAATGATGCTTCCAGATTATCAATTCCAATGGACACGATGTTTGGCGATGCCAAAGCCGGACAACGCTTCCCTGATATACAAGAATAAGCTCACACAGGAGGCTCGAACCTTTCATTGTGCCTATTTCTATTACCGGCAAACCCCGCTTGTCATCATTGAGGTGGATATTAGCGATATTAACGACAAGCACAGTTTAGGTTCAAGGCTATTTGGTTTTTCTGAAAATGGTAAAGATGGACTAGCTCAAGTAATGAAAGCATGTTCCGAGAAAGGCGTTCGATGGGATGCTAAAGCAAACCAAGAACACTGTTCAGTAGTGGTTGAAATTAAGCACCCTTCTAGAACCAAAAAAGTGGAAGGTGAAAGTGTCCTCAGAACAGAAATTGAGTATGAAACCGCATGGATAGAAACTATTGATAAAGCTGTTAAGCGAGCAGTGACACAAGAGCCAAGGAAAGTAAGTGTTTAGGTAACCCAGCTTCAGTTATCTAGGCGAATGGCATTGAGTTGAGAATTATATGTAGAAGTTAAATTTGCATGATGACACAAATACGGCGAATCCAATATAACCCAACTAAAGTTAGGCTCAGCAAAGAGACAAACAGGAAGTGAGTTGAGTTTCGTCTAGCACCACTATTGAAATTGCGTAATAAACTAAAACTTAGAAGAGAAACCCAGATAGCTGTGACAATACCTAGCGCAGTGAACAAATTAAAAGTATCTACTACTAACCCTCTAGCCACTAGTACTATATTCACAATCAATAGCAACAATGTTCGAATCCAAGCTAGTACAGTTCTTTCTAATTGCAGGCCAGAATCAAGCATAATTGTTCATACTAATAGAAAAACAATAACAAGCAACGTGATGAGACCTATAAACACGCTTGTGACCTTTAACAGCGAGGTATAGGGAAAAGGCAACTCTTGACGCATCGCTTTCTCATGCTTTGACCAACGCAAATAACCTAAAATAGCAATGGCTATTGAAAACAAGGCCAATACCATTGATATGATTAGTTTTAGCTGCGGATGTGCAAGTTGGGTTGCCATTTGGTCTAGAGCTATGGATCCAGCAAGCAAGGCGAGGGCTGTTCGAATCCAAGCTAAATACGTTCTTTCATTGGCTAAAGAGAAGCGATAATCTGGCTCCACTCCTGTTTTCCGCCAGTTGGCATTATATTTCACTTTGCGCATTTTTGCTCCAATAGCCAATGTAAAACCTCGTGGAAGCGGTGAGTCGTAATCCACCGATCTATGTTCTGAAAATCGTTAACTTTTTGAAATTTTATTTTTAATCATAATCTTAGATGACTTTACATTAGGAAATCTTTTTTTTAGCATTTCGGTATAGAGAATGTCAACGATGAACATTTGAGATACACGAGTACCGATAGAGTCACCTTGATACAACTCCCCCTGGCTACAATTATCAAGCGTTAAGTCGCATAGAGAAGCTAGTTCTGAGTTCCTGTTGTTTGTTATGGCAATACAAAATGTGCTATTGCTTTTTGCGGTCTTTACAGTTTCTATGATCTCGTGTTTTTCTCCTGAGTGAGATATCGCCACTAAGATATCTCGGTCGTTAGTGTATTGTATTTTGTATGCCATTGAGTGATTTTCAAAAAATCCCGTCGCATCAAGGCCTATACGAGAAAACTTATATTGGGCTTCTAGCGCGGTTAAACCTGAGCCGCCGACGCCGACGAAGAACAATCGCTGAGCATTGTCAATAAGCTTAATTGCCAACTCTAAATCGTCCACCGATAGCTTGCTTTTAGTATCGTTTACAGAAACAGTCACGATCTCTGAAATTTTGTCAATGGTTTCTAGTAGTGAGTCCTCTATGTAAATATCTGCACTTAAAGGTGGAATAACGGCTGCTGAACTAACAATAAGTTCTTGATTGAGTAGCTCTTTCATTTCTGAATAGCCAGTGAACCCATATTTTTGGCAAAAGCGAATCACTGAAGCATCACTCACATTAGCTAGTTTCGAGAAGTCTCGAGCTGATGAACGAATAACGAATGCTGGATTTTGAAGGAGCAAGTCAACAATTTTTAGTTCAGACTTTGTCATATTGCTGCGAGCTTGCTTCAATTGTTGATAAATGGGTATTGAACTCACGTGTTTACCTTTTTATAACTATTCAAATTGGTAATGTAAACGCTATAACCCGGAAGCTCAATACCGTAGGTTGTTAGACAAGGGATAACTGGTAGTAAGTGCCGAATTTATTACCACTTTCAAGGTGGATAATACCTCGTTTATCACTCAGTTGGTTTACTGTATCTGTCGGATCTGCTGTGATCCCATGCCATGGCTCTAAACACACGAAGTCAGCGTCAGGAACTTTCCATAAAGTAAAGTAAGGTGTACAAGGTATATTTATGCACCTGGTTCCGTATTTGTTATCATGTATTTTGATACACTGACGCTTGAGGTTTTTGAAGTAAAGGGGACCTTTATTAAAGTCCCATTCCTCCAATTTAACCGAGTTGTTCCTTACTGACAGCGGAGCGTGTTCCTTGAGCTCGGTAAAGCCTTCTTTTCCTATAAACGGTTGAGCTACGTCTTCAAATTCGATTACGGTATCCGAACTTGAATTGAAGCCAGGGTGTGAGCCAATAGAGAACCACATTGAGCTTTCAGATGTATTCTCCACGTTGTATTCAACGGTGAGCCCTTTCGGGTTAACGAAAAAATCAACGGTAAGCGTGAAGGTAAACGGATAGTTTTCAAAAGTACTAGCGTTAGATGTTAACTGAAGTTTGAGAAAGTCATCGCCTTTGGCGACGACTTTAAATAAACTTTGTCTAGCGAATCCATGCCGCGGTAACGAGTACTCGCTATTATCGTGCACAAATTTACCATTATTTAAATTGCCGACAATAGGGAACAGTATAGGCGCGGTATGCGCCCATTGTTCACCGTTCCATAACCAGTTACTTTTATCTTTGCCAGCAGAAAATTCTTTTAGCTCTGCGCCAAGTGTGTTTATTGTAGCCTCAAACTGACCTGTCGCGATGGTAATAAGCTCACTAGATTTCATTAGTAATATCTCATCGCCATGTTCAGTTGGTAGATGGCTTTTTTAAGTTGCTCACCTTTAAAAATAGACTCAGCAATGTCAAAAACATCTCGCGGTGATACTGGTTGATCAATTTTATTGATAATGCTTAAAACGGTCGAAAGCGTGCTTTCTCTATCGTCGCCAACGTTAACCACAATTTCTAAACCTTCAGCCACAGAGTGATGGAGTAAGTCCACGTTGGCAAACAGACTTGTTTGATACGCAACAAAGGAATCGTGTTCACGTTTGATTGATGCTAAATCAAACTCATCGAGCGTATAGCGAGCATAAAGCTCTTTAGGAGCCTCATTCCGTATAAGTTCTTTCTTTATTGCGTCGCAAAATTCTAGCGCTTTTGGGTGATCTGCGATTGCTGTTTCTTGCGTGGGATCTGCCTCTAGATCAAATAGCTTGTCACCGAAACGAAATGCATTTGTGTAGTTGATCGAGGTTGGAACTTTTAGCAATTTTGCGCCCAAAGTAAAGTCAAACCCATCGTGCAATTCAGCTTGTGATAACTGTTTGATACCAAATCGGCTATCTATATGTGTAGGCATTAACGTGTATTCGTTAAGCGTGTTATTTCGATCTCTTGGCGCTCTCATATACACGTATTGGCCATCGGTGATATTGATATGAGCCCCGAAGTAACCAAACAAAGCATAGTCACGGATTTTATCGCCTGAGGCTAGATGTTGACTAATGGAACGTCCTTCCATTTGCTTCGGTATTTCAAAATCAAAGTACTCGAGAACTGTTGCAGCGATATCAATTGTTTGCGCGAGGGCATTGGATTGCTCACCTCTCTTCCCAACTCTAGGATCCCAGAGATAAAATGGCGTATTAGCGATCTCATTGTAGACGGGCATAATGTTCTTACCCCACCAATCATGCTCTCCCAACAAGAAACCATGATCAGTACATACCATGAGCATAGTGTCAGACCAAAGATCATGTTCGTCAAAGCTATCAAGAACTTTTCCTAAGTACTCATCGCACATTGTGATGAGTGCTTGGTAGAACTTACGTATTAATGTTTGTTTTTCGGGAGAATCCGTGTTGGCGTTATAATACATCCAACCATCAAAATCCTTTTGACAGCAGCCATACATTTCTAAGTATTTATCAGGCACAAAAAACGGTTCGTGAGGGTCGAAACATTCCAATTGCAAAAACCAATTATCCTGTTCAGAGTTTTTGGAAATAAACTCCAGTCCCTTTTCAACGGTTCTCGTCAACGTATGTTCTTCTTCGGTCTTCATATAGTCTCGGTTTATGAAGTCCTGAGTCATTCTTTTTACTCGTCGGTTAATGACAGCTTGCTCTTCTTTACCATCGTAATTAACCGTCGGCTTGGCAACATGACCTTTCCAGTTATCACCTTCTTGCCCTCGAATAAACTCGAATGTTGAATAGCGAGGGTGATAAGTCGCTCCGCCATCACGCCAGTAATGTTTATGGTCGGTGACGAGGTGCGTATGGATCTTGTTTTTTGAAAGGTGTTCTGGCATCGAGAAATCGAAGGGTTCTAATGGTCCCCAACTTCTATGTAAAAAGTTATATCGACCAGTATGCATTTCTCTTCGTGCCGGCATACATGGCATGCTACCGACATAAAAGTTATTAAATTGAACACTATGTTTTGCAAGGCGCTCAAAATTAGGTGTAATGGCACTTCCACCATAAGTAGATATATGATGTTTGGTTAATGTATCAAACATTAAAACGACAGCTTTCATAAAAACTCCAAAAAGAGGGAAGTTAAAATATCGCTTCCCTCAAAATAATACTATTGACTACGCTAGTTTTAGATAATCATCTAGTTGATTTTTAATAACAGAAACTTGTGGGCCAAACACAACCTGAATACCCGTACCTTTAACAACAGTACCAACAGCCCCAAATTTCTTAAAGGCATCCTTTTGTACTAGTTGAGTATCTAATACAGTCACTCTTAATCTTGTTGCGCAGCAATCTAATATTGAGATGTTACCTTTCCCACCAAATGCTTCGATAATGCCGGCTAGCTTTTCTTCACCTTCTACGATTTCTAATCCGTCGTCATTATCTTCACGCCCTGGAGTTTTTAAGTTCTTCCACGTGATAATAAATCTGAAGCTAAAGTAGTAGTAGCAGAATAGGGCGGCACCAATCGGTAACACATTAATCCAGTTGGTCTTATCGTTTCCTTGTAGTACACCGAACAAGATAAAATCTATGACACCACCTGAGAACGTTTGCCCTACAGTGACTTCGAACATATGGCTAAGCATAAAGGCTAAACCTACTCCGATAACATGCACGACATAAAGTAGTGGTGCAGCAAACAAGAAAATGAATTCTAGTGGTTCGGTAATACCGGTTACAAAGGCAGTCAGCGCACCAGACAAAAGAATTCCGGCAACTTTGTTGCGATTTTCAACTTTTGCACAGTGGTAGATGGCAAGAGCTGCACCAGGCAAACCAAACATGAAGTCTGCAAAGCGACCAGCCATAAAGCGAGAGACACCCTCATAGTATTGCGTTGTGTTTGGATCGGCTAACTGGGCAAAGAAAATTGGTTGAGTACCTTGAACTAGCTCGCCATTGATGACCATTTCGCCACCGACACTAGTAAACCAAAACGGCATATAGAATAGATGGTGTAAACCAAGAGGTAACAACGCTTTTAAAGATGCTCCAAAGAAAAAAGTGCCCAAATATCCAGTTTCATCAACTAGCGATCCCAGACCATTTATACCACTTTGAAAGTAAGGCCAGATATAGAAAAGAGCGATACCTAGGAAGATTGAAAAGAACGAGGTCACGATAGGAATGAACCTTGAGCCACTGAAAAAGGAGAGCAGCATAGGTAGGTCGACTTTGTTGTACTTTCCGTGAGCGTATGCGGTTAGCAAGCCACAAAGCACCCCACCAAGCACTCCCGTTTGAAGAGTTGTGATACCAAGCACAGAAGCTTGACCATGCACCGCTAGATCAGTAACCGCTATACTCCCAGATATAGTGAGTAGAGCCTTAACAGTTACATTCATTATTAGAAATGACAGTACAGCAGCTAAGCCAGCGGTGCCTTTGTCGTTTTTTGCTAGACCTACAGCTATCCCTACTGCAAATAGTAGTGGAAGGTTGGCGAAAACGATCTCTCCAGCCATTCTCATCATAATGAAAATAGCCTGTAAAAATGTGTTGTCGAGAATTGGGTATGTTTGAACTGTAACCGGATTTGAGAAAACTCCACCGATACCCAGTAACAATCCCGCAGCGGGTAATACCGCAATAGGCAGCATAAAAGACTTGCCTAAATTTTGAGCCTTAGAAAAGAGCTGATTTTTCATGAAACGAACCTTAAAACACGTTAGGAGTAACTATAGTAAACTCTGATGTAGCGAATGCTACATTTATTTGCCCGAGTTTGACGCGGTTAACATGTTGGGTGGGTGAAATAGAGTGAAATGAGAGATAAATCAACATTTATGAGTTAGGTTATATTGCTAGTGTAGGTTTTTTAAGCTTTAAATGCCAAATATGTTTGTAGCGTTTGCTACTTTGTGTTTTAATTTATCCGGAATTAAGTGGTTTGGGGTAATTATGGACTGGATAATGTTAATACTAAACCTAGATAGCTTGTTAAAGCTTGCTCTGGGTGGGGTTATCGGTTTCTGTTTAGGTATGACAGGCGTTGGAGGCGGGGTCTTAATAATACCGATCCTTCAAGTAGTATTTGGCATGGGCACGGTCCTGGCAGTAGGGACTGCCAGTCTTATTTCTGCCTTAGTTAAAGTAGGTGCTGGAATATCACACATAAGTGCAGGGAACGTAGCCTGGCGTCCAGTAGCCTTCATGTTGCTTGGAGCTGTTCCGAGTACTTTACTTATTACAGAATTAATTCTTAGAATTAATTCTGACGAAGCGCATTCAGTGATGCTTCATCAAGTGATTGACTGGATGATTATTGGTGTGATGCTTTTTTCATTGCTGTCTCTCTATCTTGGTAAAAGAAAAAACTCGGAGGCTATAGCAAGCGACATAAAGAAACGAAAAGCGGTGTGTACTGGGGCGGGTTGTGGTGCTGTATTAGGTTCAACAGGCGTTGGGGGGGGAGTCATGCTGTTACCTGCGTTCAACTCGTTTCTTGGTGTTGATATTAAGAAGTCAATTGGTTCATCAGTTGTTATGGCGTTGGCATTGTCTTCAATTACTGCACTCAATTACAGCAAGGGTGGGCAGGCTGATTGGACCACTGCAGGCCTAATGACATTCGGAGCACTATTGGGGGTGCCACTGGCTGTGAGAATAGTGAAAAAAATTGAAGAGAAGTATCTCTACACGCTGACATTAGGTGTTATCTTGTTTGCTCTAGCTTTGACCTTATTGTTCTGAGTAATTGATGTATAACTTGTCCAAAACACAACACTTGTAAACGTAGGTAGCGAATTATGAATGGTAATAGAGGCTGCCATGTGATGGCTAAACCAACAGGATCTGTATGCAATATTGATTGCACATATTGCTTCTATCTTGAAAAAGAAGCGTTATACCCTGACAGAGCAAACAATTGGAAAATGTCGGACGCTACGTTGGAAGAGTTTGTTAAGCAACATATCGAGGCACAACCTGGGCTGGATGTCGATTTTGCTTGGCAGGGCGGAGAACCGACGCTAATGGGTATAGAGTTCTTTGAAAAGGCGGTATCACTTTGCAGCAAGCACTCTAGCGGAAAGCGAATCCACCATAGCTTACAGACAAATGGAATTTTATTAAATGACAAGTGGGGGGCTTTCCTATCTCAGCATAATTTTTTGGTCGGTATCTCTATTGACGGGCCTGAGCATATTCATGACCAACACCGTGTAAATAGAGCTAAAAAGGGAACTCACAAACAAGTCATGCAAGGCATTGCTATCTTGCAAAAACATAATGTTGAATTCAACACATTGACGGTAGTAGGTAAGCACAATGTTGAATACGCAACAGAAGTCTATCAGTTTCTACTTTCGATAGGATCTCGGCATATACAGTTTATTCCGCTAATCGAACGAGAATCTACGACAACAGCAAATGACGGACTTCGCTTGGTTTTACCTGGAGAAAGCACCGCTAGGTTGACTAAATGGTCTGTTCCATCGTGGCAGTTTGGTGAATTCCTAAATATTATTTTCGATACTTGGGTCCAAAGGGATATTGAGCATGTTTATGTACAAATGTTTGATACGGCGCTGAGAGCATGGTGCAACCAGCCTGCAAGTATGTGTGTATTCTCTCCTACATGTGGGCATGCTTTTGCTTTGGAATCCAATGGCGACCTATACAACTGTGACCACTATGTTTACCCGGAACATAAGCTCGGCAATATTCATACTGAATCGATACTAGACCTAAATCGAACTGAGCAAGCGGTCCAGTTTGGATTAGATAAGCAAACAACATTGACACGCGAATGTCAAAAGTGCGAGTTCCGATTTGCTTGTAATGGGGGGTGTCCAAAACATAGGTTCTCACTGTCGTCCGATAATCAAATGGGCCACAATTATCTGTGTGCTGGATACAAGCATTTTTTTAACCACGCTAAACCTTATCTAGACCAAATTCGAGAACAAGTTATCTTTGGGGTCGAGCCTGCTAATACTATAGAGAGTGATGGGGTAAAAATAATTAATCAAGATAAGCAGGAAAGAAATTCTCGATGTAATTGCGGGAGTGGTAAAAAGTACAAGCGATGTTGCGGAAAATAAATCACAAAATACAAGAACAATTATCTATTTATTTTAGAACATTGTTCAACAATATACGTTGTGCAAGCAATCTTTACAGTCGCCCCCTTCTATTGACTGAGCGCCCATATATGGGCGTTTTTTTCATATCTTTCAAATTTCGATGAATCTATTATGAACCAAACAAGAGATGCATATATGAATGTTGGTGGATTTTATAAATTAAGTAATATTGTTCAAGATTATCCATGGGGAAGTCGGACATCAATCCCTGAGCTATTTGGTATCGAAAATCAGAATAACCAGCCAATGGCTGAAATTTGGATGGGAGCACATCCTAAAGCAAGCTCGTCTATCACATTCAACGGTGAGTCTAGGTCGTTAAATGTGTTGATTGAGATCTACGCAGAGGCCATGCTTGGATCCAAAACGTATCAAGAATATGCTGAGCTACCATACCTGTTGAAAGTACTAGCAGCTGAAAAAGCGCTTTCAATTCAAGTTCATCCGACAAAAGAAGAAGCAAGCGCCGGCTTTGAGATGGAGAACAAGAAAGGTATTGATATTAATGCATTTGATCGCAATTATAAGGATGCTAACCATAAACCAGAATTAGTTTATGCTCTCACGCCTTTCCTTGCTATGAATGGCTTTCGCCCATACGATCAGATTGTGGATTTGTTTACGGCCATTCGGTGCCCTGTTTTACAACAGCAAATTGATAGTTTTTCTGGAGATCGAACTGAGAGTGGCTTAAGCCAGCTTTTCTCGGGTATCCTGCATTTGAATAACCAAGTCAAAGACGATGTTCTGTTGGCACTTTTAGCATGGGCACGTGAGTCAGATGATTCTTTGGCTGCATTGGTCTTAGAATTAAATGAGCTTTACCCGAATGACATCGGCTTGCTTGCACCATTGATGTTAAATGTTATACAGCTTAGCCCGGGACAAGCAATGTTCTTGCATGCAGGAACTCCTCATGCATACCTAAAAGGGACAGCGATAGAAATCATGGCCAATTCAGACAATGTGCTGCGTGCTGGCCTAACACCGAAATATATTGACGTACCTGAGTTAGTCAATCGTTGCAACTTTAAGGCAATGAATCCAGAGAAAATTTTTACAGCGCCAATCATTAGAGGATCTGAGCAACAGTTTCCTGTTCCTGTTGGTGATTTTTCATTTTCTGTTTATTCAGAACCAAGCCAAAGCTTTGTTGAAGTCACTCGTGCTGAGATTTGGTTCGCCATTGATAGTGATGTAAGGTTCGAAGACCGCAATGGAAATTGTCTTGTTATTAATAAGGGAGAGTCTGTATTTATTCCATATGCGACTCAGTCATTTTCTGTCACAAGCTTAGGAAGGGTAGCTCGTGCATTCTAATAGCCTGCTCGCTCATGACATTTCAGAACATTTCCATCGGATTTAAGTTCGGGCGGTAGTAGGAAGTTTGCCACCTACTCTTGCGGAGGAGGTGGTTTGCTCTTCAGCCTCAGAAAAACGTACATAATTTCGCTAATGACAATCTTACTTGTATCAGTGACTGTTGCGTCAATGTAACCGAGTGGTAAGGACCCTGTCGCTTCCGCATAGGTATAGTTGGATGCGCCCGAACTCCTGGGCATGTCGGACTTCACCGGTGCAATGGCAGATAATGGTAACCGTCTGGCCGTAGTAGTCGATAAAGCACTTTTCCCCCCGGCCTTATGCAGCTGTCTCATGGAGCGTCTTTGCTGCTTATTACAGTGAAGGTAACGGTCACAGAACTGCGAGTAGCTGTAGCTGGGGTATTGCTGGGTATATTCTTCCCACAGCAGTTGCTTGGTGATCCCCTTGCGTTTCAGCTCTTGATGGACAGCTGCCCAGTCGGGAACCTGATATCGGCTCGAGGTCCGCGTATCGGATCCGGGGTAGAACAGTTGGGCCAGTTGATCATCTGTCAGTGAATCAGGAGCGGCCAAGTCAGATTCAGTGTTGTGCTTTCTGGAGCAGCTTCTGGATAGCACCAACGCTGAGTTTTGTGCTCGCGCTGATTTGCCGAATTGACAACCTGGTATCCAGTTTCAGCCTGAGTACATCTCGAATTTTACGCATTGCAAGTCTCTTTGCTGGCATAGTCCTGCTCTAAATAGGAAACAGATTACCAAATAAGTTGAAGATCAATACGTTGAAAGGGGTTCCGGCGGAACGTGAACAGTGATTTCGAAAATGTGGGCAAAAGTGTTCACAGTGAGTCCAGAATAGGTGTTCACATTGAACCGGAATGAGTGTTCAGCATGGGTCGGAGTATGCACTTGCGGCATATTCTTTGACGGGTAATTCCGCTTCTGCTTCCTTGAAAATGCCAATGATCTGCTGTTCGTTGAATTGCTTCTTCATATTCACCTTCCTCCTGATAGATGAACATTACTAAGTTTTGGGTGGATTAGAAAGCGGGGAGCTGGTCAATTTACCCCGATGCTTAAGAATCCCCTCATAATTTCCATATAAAACAATGAGTAGACGCACATCGCTCATTCTGATCTAATGAATTTCGCCAAAAACACACTTGATTAAATGGATTTAATAGGAATTCCTAACGATGCGCGATGTTCAAATTCTACAGCAAACTATCGAAAACCAGTGCCCAAACATTCACAAAAAACGACTTAGATATCTGATGCTTGCAACTAAAACGGTACTCGATGGTTCGGACCTTACATTAACTAAAATTGGACGAGCACTTGAGACGAAGACCACCGTAAAACACGCTATAAAACGCATTGACCGACTTCTGGGGAACCGAAACCTGCACAGAGAAAAAGATGCGATTTATAAATGGCATGCGTCGTTCATTACCCGAGCAAATCCCTTTCCTGTGGTTCTCGTCGATTGGTCTGATGTGAGAGAGCAACTCAGATATATGACATTGCGTGCTTCTGTTACCGTTAAGGGGCGAGCAATCACCCTTTATGAACAGGCATTTGAGTATAAAAACTACAACTCACCCAAGAGCCATCAACTCTTCCTCGATAAGTTAGAAACACTGCTCCCAAATGGCTGTACGCCTATTGTTGTCTCTGATGCGGGCTTTAGGAATACATGGTTTCGTCAAGTTGCCAATAAGGGTTGGTTTTGGCTTGGGCGTGTACGCGGTGAGGTCTCAATAAAGTGTGGTGAAGCGCCTTGGCAGTGGAACAAAACTTTCTACCCTCAAGCGACGAACAAGGTCCAGTTTTTAGGTGCAAGCCAGTTAGCAAGACGCTCGCCACTCTTGTGCTTTGCCTACTTATACAAAAGCATTCCCAAAGGTAGAAAAGCACATCGACATAGCCGAACCTGTCAAAAGCACTCTGCGGGGAAAGTGTTCCACAAGGGCGCAAAAGAGCCTTGGCTTCTGGTTACCAACATCCCCAACGATGTACTAAATGGCGTAAAAATAACGCATTTATACGCCAAAAGGATGCAAATTGAAGAGTCGTTTCGAGATTTGAAAAGCCCTGCTTACGGGTTAGCCCTTCGTCACAATCGGACACGTTGTACTAATCGAATCGACATATTGCTACTTATGGCGTTAATGGCAGAAATTATTATGTGGTGGACTGGGAGAATTATGAGGGGATCCGCCAGAACCCGATGTCCAAAACTGCTGGAGCTGATCACACGTATCACAAGTGCAAGTACTTTGAGCCGGACTACCCAGATTTTCAATACCTGTAGTTATTCATAAATTGATCAATCTTTATTGTCATCTCATAAAGTCTTGTTGCTAGCAACGCGCCTCAAAATGATCAAACTTTAGTGGTCATACCGTTATAGGGAGCTCGAAAGAGGCACATTTCAGAGCAAACTATATTGTCCTCCGACAATAGATAATAAGAAGCCCATCCTGTGATGGGCTTTTTTATGTCTGTTAGTTAACGATCAGTGTTAGAGCTAGCTGTAGCGTCATTAAGCGCTCAGTGCTTGCTCTAGGTCAGCCAAGATATCGTCAATGTGCTCGATACCTACTGATAGGCGAATCATCTCCGGTGATACACCGGCTTGTTTCTGTTCAGCTTCGCTTAGTTGACGGTGTGTCGTCGAAGCTGGGTGACAAGCGAGAGATTTCGCATCGCCAATGTTAACTAAGCGCTTGAAGATTTGCAGTGCATCATAGAAGCGAACACCGGCTTCATAACCGTCTTTTAAACCAAAAGATAGAATGGCCGATGGCTTACCTTGCATGTACTTTTCAGCGAGTGGATAGAATTCTGAATCAGGCAGGCCAGCGTAACTTACCCAACTGACTTTCTCGTGTTGCTTGAGGTATTCCGCTACTTTCAAGGCATTCTCTGTGTGTCGCTCCATGCGTAGCGACAACGTCTCCAAACCTTGCATCAACATGAAAGCATTCATTGGTGACAGTGCCGCACCTGTATTACGTAGGGGAACCGTTCTAGCACGACCAATAAACGCAGCCTCACCAAAGGCCTCGGTATAAACCACGCCATGATAAGAAGGCTCTGGCTGATTAAACACAGGGAAGCGGTCCTTGTGCTGTGCCCATGGGAATTTACCTGAGTCGACAATCACGCCACCTAACGTTGTACCGTGACCACCCACGTATTTAGTTAGTGAGTGCACCACGATGTCAGCACCAAAATCGATAGGTTTACACAGTACAGGCGTCGCCACCGTGTTATCAACAATCACAGGTACACCTTGTGCGTGAGCAAGTTCAGCAACACGCTCTAAGTCGATAATATTACCTGCTGGGTTACCGATACTTTCACAGTAAACCGCCTTGGTTTTTTCATCGATCAGTGCCGCTAAGCTTTCTGGTTTGTCGTCTTTAGCAAAACGAACTTCAATTCCTTGGTTTGGCAACATGTGAGCAAATAGGGTGTAAGTACCACCGTAAAGCTGAGGCGTTGAGACAATGTTGTCACCGATTTGCGCCAACGTCTGAATCGCGTAGTTGATCGCAGCACTGCCCGCACTTACCACTAAGCCTGCAATCCCCCCTTCTAAGGCTGCCATGCGTTTTTCTAACACATCATTGGTTGGATTCATTATCCGTGTGTAGATATTACCTGGCACCGCAAGGTTAAACAGGTCGGCGCCATGTTGTGCGTCATCGAATTCGTAAGCGACGGTTTGGTAAATAGGTGTGGCAACCGATTTGGTTGTTGGATCAGTTTCGTAGCCGAAGTGAATCGAGAGTGTTTCGTCTTTCATGTTTCTTCCCTGAACTATTGAATGATTTGTGTACACTCATATTGCCGATTTTTTTATAAAAGAAAAGTATGTTTAGTCACAGAGAGGCAATTGGAATTGTGTGCGGGATGATTCGTTATTGGTTAGGAAATGCAGGGCGTAAGTTGTACAGATTTAGAAAAGCAAAAAGCCAGAGCAGCATGAACTGTTCTGGCTTTTCTAATTTGGTGGCCCCTCCCAGATTTGAACTGGGGACCGAACGATTATGAGCCAAGCTTCAGCCCTGTAATCAACATAGTAACCCTGCCCCGAATCACTCTGAAATCCACCAGCAAAATCACATCACCTGATTATCCGCATGATTTCTCTGACGTCGACGACGAGGTTGATGGGGATGTCGGAGTTGGAAGGGTTAACAGGGTTACTGAGGTTGGTTCTGAAATAGATGATGAATCCGTTCGGCAACTCCCCTAACTCTATCAACCCTAGAATTGACTCAAAAGACCGGACTAGGACCGGACCGACGACGCCGTCAACAAAACCTAGGGAAAGTAATTACTGAAGAAGTCAGGTAGAGCAAGGGCTAGAGAGAGATTACAGGGCCAGTCTAGAGTGACCGACCCAGAGACTTAGGATTTTAGGATGGGGTGGGTATAGTTTAAATAAAATCAATTTCTTTAAAATCAAGAGTATAATTAGTCTTATTTAAACAGGTTTCCCAGTGTTCAAAAAATCTAGTAGAAAAAATTTCTTTAAACTCACAAGCGCTATCGATAAGTGAAGAGTTGTACCCATATGTTATTGATCTAATAGATAATTTATCAAGCTTGAACAAATATAGTACGTCTCTATGTTTTGAAAAATTCTCCAATGCATCTGCCATAGATCCTCGCTCACAACGATCTGAAATTTTTTCTAGTAAGAAATGATGCTCATTTTTTACTTTTTCGTAGCATTTTAAATCGTTTGCCACCTCTAGAAAGTGTGAAGGATCTCTGTGGGTTAGTAGCGCTTCTTCTGTAAGAACGACTTTATCCGCTTGTGACAGCCTTAGAATAGCTCTGTGTTCTTTTTCATATATCCATTCATCGCTTTTTCTTTGAAAAATCTCGTACAAAATTTGCTCTTCATGAAAGTTCGAGTAATCACAGTCAAAGCTATCTATGCGATACCTTGGCTGCTTTCTGTAACTAACTGCTTCAAATGCTCCATTGAATGGTGATGGGACTATATCAAAATTATCATGCTCAAAAAGGTCATCAAATAAGTGAAATGGTTCTGTTTCATGTTTAGAGCTAACAATAAATCCAATTACACAGCCTTTATGTTCTTTGGCATAATGTGACCACATTAACAGGTTCTCTTTAGACTCGGTAAGGCAAACAACACCAATTTTGTGTTTGTTATTTTCAACAAACTCACACAAATTTGTATCAATCCCATAACCAAACTTAATTTCTTCGGCTAGCTTACTTAGCCCTTCTTTACAGTAGTTCCCTTCAAAAGGATCATTTAACGCGCATAATTGTGAAGCTCGGATGTATCCATCCTTCAAAATAAAATTTGGATTTTCTACATATTTATATAGTATTTTCATCACTAACAGACACCGAGAACCTTTCTGTCATAAGGGTATCTGATTGACAATATAAGTAAAAGTATTTCTAACAAGCAAGCGTGATAATGAACCTGATGCTCTTAATGCCAAAAAAACAGCGTGCCACATACCCACTGCTTTTAGACTACCCGTTACTCACATCCCCCACCAACTCAGAAACATTAGCACTTACCTCTCTTAGCCTAGAGCTAGCCAAATGAGCATACCTAGTCGACGTTTGAGGGCTCTGATGCCCAAGTAGATGCTGAACATCATAGAGCGTAGCGTTACCACTATTGATTAAAATTTAAGCGAAAGAGTGCCTTAAGTCATGTATACGGAAGTCATCATAGATCCCTGCTGCTTTCTTGATTCGAGCGAATGCCTTCTTTGGATGTGCGATAGGTCTACCGGGTGCATCTCCGGCAAAGATATAGGGGTTCTTACGTATCTGAAATCGTCGTTGGTCATTTATTACCTCCTTAGCTAAATTATTGAGTAAAACCGTCCTTGATAACCCCGATTTTGTGTGGGGAAGAAATAGGCTCCAATTGCCGTCGTCGTCGACGGTAAGACAGTCCCACTTAGAGTTAGTAATTTCACCAATTCTCATTCCGGTAAGCAGGGCGAATTTTAAGGCGTTGCCTTGAGTACGATTGGGTTCCTCGTTGCATGCCTTGATGAAAGATGAAACTTCTTTGCGGTTCAGGAATCTGTTTCTTAAATTATTCTCCTTAAGCTTCCTTATGTACTGCCCCGGATTCTTGTCCACGAATCCCCCACTCCATCGCTAATCTGAACATTCTAAGGGCTAAGGAACGTAATCTATTCACTGTTGATGGTTTCCTTGTTTCTAGGACCCCATCGAGTAGCTTTTGAATGTCTTGTTGGCTGATATCGGTGATACTTTTCTTGCCCCATTTGGGATAGAAATGAAGCTTTAAGTTACCAATATCATTCTTAGCAGTGAGTTTGTTCATTCGGGCATAGGGTAAGTAGTGTTCTTCCGCAAACTCGAAGAAGGTTAGTACATTGGATTTTTCATCCCTCATAGCCTTAGGGTCATTACCCAGAGCTATCTCTCGCTTGTGGTCATTAGCTATCTGCCTAGCGGTATTGATATCTAGCGCTGGATATTCGCCAATTTGTAACGATTTTTTTTTGCCAAAATAGGTGTACCTGAATAGGAATCTGCGTCTCCCTTGTCTGTTGATAATTATTTTCAGGCCGCTACAGAGCTCATCCGTATACTCTGTTTCTTTGCTTCGACTTGTCGACGGCGTCGGCGGTAATGAATCAAGTTGGCGTTTATTGAATTTGAATTTACGAGATTGCATCAGTCCCCCTTACTCATCAGAGATTGAGAAATGCTGGTGTAATTCAGTACGGAGTGTCTTAGGCATCAGTAGGTAAATACCCTTGCCGTTATCCTCGACAATGCTTAGGGATATAGAAGCTCCGTAATCTAGTTCATCTTCGAATTCGATATAGGTTAGAGCTCGTTTCAGCAGTTCAATATCGTCGACAACGACAGCGCTTAGGTCAGTAATTGAAGTAAGGAACCAAAGTTCACATTGCAGTTCGTCCCATGCCTGCTGGGTTTCAGTTTCATCGTGGAATGGTTCGGTGAGTATGGCTTTGACTTGTTCTTGTAGGGTAGTAGTGATTGGAAGGGTTGAGAGGGTTTCTAAAGTTGCAACCTTGATCATATTAAACTCCATGATTATTGGTATCATGAAATTAATATGCTCTTGATTAATCGGTAGATACGGTAAATGGATATCATACGACCCTTTTTGATTTTTATACTTGCAGCTGTGATTAATGGGTGTAGCTCTAGTTCATTGATAACAGTGCCGTTGGATTCTTCCTTATTGAAAGAGGATGAAGCTACTATCATTATCTTCCATGAACAGGGAATGGTTGATGATTTCTCACTCTACATAGATCGCCAACCCGTTGGTCTTGTTACTTCAGAAAAGCCATTAAAGCTATCAGTGAAACCTGGCATTCATGAAGTGTACGGTGAAATACCACTACTCATACGCAGAGCTACTACCCAAGAATATAAATCAAACGAAATATACTACATGCGATTATGGGTTGATTTTGGAATGTGGGTTAGTTCTGTTAGGGTCGAGCCAACTTTCAAAAGAGAGGAGTATGAAGTGGAAAGTTATCACTAACTTATTTTTCAATGCCAATTAATTTAAGGGTGCCATATGTAGCATCCTTACTTTTTTTTACTAGGGCGTGTTGATCTTTCGTGAGTGTTTTTTGAACAGCATGGTAAAGAGTT
>NZ_JBFSUR010000013.1:0-132213 GCF_041467535.1 Vibrio sp. 10N.247.311.47 | reverse complement strand
TCACTTACTACCGTTTTTGTTTTTAGTTCCCGCTAATCCGCGATGAACCTTTTTTATTGCCTGAAATTGGCATTTGATGGCGGTTTAATCTTGTTGTGTGCAGTTAATTAGGTATTTGGATCATGGTAGGCCAAATGCTCAGAGATGTGTTTCCTGATATAAGGAATGACTTCACTTTCAAACCAAGGGTTCTTCTTGAGCCAGATATTATTGCGTGGCGAAGGGTGGGGTAATGGCAAAAACTCAGGCGCCCACCTTTGCCAATCACGCACGGTTTCGGTCAATGTGCTGGTGGTCTTGTTTGTTAGGTAATGGTTTTGTGCGTACTGGCCAATCAGCAGTGTCATTTGAATATTGGGTAGAGATTGCAGCACTTTGTTATGCCAAAGCTCCGCGCACTCTTTGCGTGGTGGAAGATCACCACTTTTCCCTTTCCCCGGATAACAAAACCCCATAGGCACAATCGCGACTTTTTGCTCGTCGTAAAAAGTATCGCTATCTATCCCTAACCATCCTCTTAATCGTTCGCCACTCGCGTCATTCCAAGGGATCGACGACTCATGCACCTTGATACCCGGCGCTTGACCTATGATCAGCAAGCGCGCGTTTGGATGCGCTTGAATCACCGGGTTAGCACCGTGTGATAGGTGAGGCTCACAAGCTCGGCATTGTCGAATCTCTTTAAGTAACGAAGAGGACATCAGTAACCTTTATCAAAATCGATGACATGATTAAGTGTAAAGCCATCTCGCCACTGTTTGTAATTCTCTGCGAAGATCTCGACTACTTGTCTTGGCTCACTGAGTGCAGCGATGTGTGGAGTGATGGTGACTTGCGGTAGTTTCCAGAAAGGATGTTCCTGAGAGAGGGGTTCACTTTCAAACACATCTAAAAATGCGTGTTCTACCCATCTGTTTTTTATGGCGAGCAACAAGGCTTTATTGTCGATGCTTTCCCCTCGACCGACATTAAACAGCAACACATTAGAGCAGTAACCTAACGTGGTTTGGTTCAACAGCTGATAGGTTTCAGCGGTTGATGGCAAGGTGTTGACCACAATATCGGCCTGCTTAAGGGCAGCCTCTATCTCATTGATGTGGAAAGTCTCTTTAAAGGTTTCTTGTTTGGATGGGATGCCGGTACGGTTGACACCTATGGTATGAATACCAAAAGCCGCCGCGGTTTTTGCCAAATGACTGCCGATTGAACCTGTTCCTAAAATCACCATAGTTTTGTCAGTTAGGCTAGTATAAAGCTGTGGCTGCCAGTTTCGTTGTTGTTGATGCTGGTGGTAATGAGGGAAGTGTCTACAGTGACTGATTGTGTAACCCAATACGTATTCTGCGATAGCCGGACCAAAGATGCCTTTGACGTTGGTTAGCGTATAGTCCTGACGCAGATCTGGCTGAGTGAGTTTATTGATTCCGGCATAGGTACTCTGTACCCAGTCTAGCTCTTTAAACTCGCCGAGGCGCTCTGCGATTAGAGGTGGTGACGCCAAGACAATCTGTGCTGATTTGGGGTTTTGAGTGATTTCTAGGTCGGGTAAATCCTGGTTTAGAATCAGTTGCGTATAGGTATCGTCATGCTCAGTAAGAATATAGAGCTTATTCGTAAAATTGTTCATCGGCTTACCTTTTCCCCCCAGGGTTTATCAAGTACACTTTCGCTGTCTTTTTCTGCAATTATTGAGTGACTATGCTTCAGAATCCACTGCAGGTTCGTCTTGAAAAGTTAGAACCTTGGCAACAAATTACCTTTATGGCGTGTCTATGTGAGCGTATGTACCCTAACTATGCCATGTTTTGTGAGAATACAGAATTTGCGGAAGCTCGAATCTATCGTGATGTTTTGGATAGCATTTGGGAAATCCTGACGGTTAAAACAGCAAAGGTGAACTTTGAGCGTCAACTTGAGAAGGTTGAAGAGCTATTCCCTAGCGGTGATGATTTTGATTTTTATGGTGTTTACCCAGCAATGGACGCATGCCAAGGCCTAGCAACGCTAATTCATGGTCTGCTTGACCGTGAACATATGTTGGAAGCGGTAATTAAAGTGAGTCAACAATCGGTGAAGACGGTTGCTGAGCTTGAGTTTGCTCAAGGCGCTGAAGAAGTGACGAACGAAAACCAGAAAGAAAACGAAGCGGTGTGTGAAGAGTGGGACGTTCAGTGGGCCATTTTCCGACCTCTACGTGAAACGACTGAGCGTGACTTAGAGCTGATCAAAGACCTACGCCACGAACTGCGTGAAGACCCAGTCAGTAACATTGGTGTTGCGCTATAATTCGCAATTGCACCAAGGTACGAATAAAAACAAAGGCTCCCTAGGGAGCCTTTGTTGTATCTGACGGTATCAAATTTAGATTAAGCGTCTTTTTTGTCTTCGTTCTACACTTTGTCTTTTGATGCCTTATCTTTTGATGCGTCGTCGTCATTCGTTGATTTTGCATCTGAAGAGTCGTTGTCTGCTGGAGTTTCTTCCTCGTCCTCGTCATCGCGGTTTTCGATAACACCGTGTGTCTCTTTCCACTTCTCCCAGCGTTGGAACGCCAGTTCTTGCATGTCAGTCGTCTTATCCGCTTCGTCGACAATCTCTTCGCCCACTAGGTGCTCAAAGATGTCTTCTAGGGTGATGATGCCCTGAATAGTGCCGTATTCGTCCACAACTAAAGACAGTTGCAGGCGGTTTGCCATCATCTGGTCAAAGGCCTTAGCCAAGCCCATGTTGTTCAGCAACACGTGGATAGGGCGCATTACTTCACCCAAAGCTTTCTCACCACAACCGACTTGCTGCAATCTAAACAGCTCTAAGCGGTGAACAAAACCGATGATGTTGTCACTCTGCTCGCTGTAAACCAGCGGACGTGAGAATGGCGTGTCTTTATGTTGTTCTAGGAACGTATTCACACTCATTTCCGCATCAACACGGAATACCACTGGGCGCGGCGTCATTACCTGAGTCACGGGTACATCTTGAATACCCAGTAGGTTGCTCAGGATTTTTGACTCGCCTTCTGCAAATTCACCGCTCTCTTTTGCCAAAATCGCCATTGCAGATAACTCATCACGCATTTTTGGTGCTTGGTGGCCACGAGCAAGACGTTTGGTGATCTGTTCTGAGAACCATACAAACGGTGTTAGGAAGAACACCATCCAACGAAGCACGCTTGCCGAAGCAGGAGCAAGTTGACGCCAGTAGGTTGCACCAATGGTTTTTGGAACAATCTCAGATAATACCAAGATACCTAGCGTTAGCACGGCAGAGAAGACACCTAACCATTGGCTACCAAAAACGACAGCCGCTTGTGCACCTGCTGTCGCAGCACCGATAGTATGGGCGATGGTGTTGAGCGTTAAAATTGACGCAAGCGGGCGGTCAATATCTGTTTTCAGTTTGTCTAAAGACTCTGCTGCAGGGTGCCCATTTTGTTTTAGTTGAGCAATGTAGCTCGGACTAATACTCAAAAGTACAGCTTCCAAAACAGAACAAATGAAAGAAACTCCAATAGCAATGGAGACGTAAATAGATAGCAGCAGCATGTTTGCCCTTAAATTAAATTGTACGCTTTAGCAGCGATTCAGCGTGGATTATAGTGAAAAAGTAGTGGCTAGGTCATCATTAATTTTGCTCTCAGCCCCTTTTAAACAAGGGCTTGCTTAATAAAATCAGTAACAAATTGTGAGTTATTACTCATATTATGGCTAAAACTACGGCATTAGAGCTAAAGATCGACGACAAACCTTTGCCAGATGGGGCATTTATGTTTTAGAGTGAATTGAATTCAAAAATACAAAGAAGGGAAACCTAAAATGAACAAGACTCAATTAATCGACTTTATTGCTGAAAAAGCGGACCTTTCTAAAGCACAAGCTAAAGCTGCTCTAGAAGCGACTCTTGGCGGTGTTACAGATGCTCTTAAAGATGGCGATCAAGTTCAGCTAATTGGTTTTGGTACTTTTAAAGTAAACCACCGTGCAGCTCGCACTGGTCGTAACCCAAAAACTGGTGATGAGATCCAAATCGCTGCTGCAAATGTTCCAGCATTTGTTGCAGGTAAAGCGCTGAAAGATTCAGTGAAATAATCTAAACTGTACCGAGGTAGTCGTATTCCACCTCGGTACAGGTTTTTATGAAAAAAGCATTTCTTCTCGTTTCACTATTATCTACATTTCTTATTGGCTGTTCTTCAACAAGCCCTCGCAAAAACCTAGAGCAATTTGAAACTCACACTGGCGGCCAAGTCATGGGCGACGCGACGAGTTTCTACTGGGTTACAAACAAGCTAACACAACCTCATACTTCAGCTGACTACGTCACTGTCGGCGATTACGGCTGGTACCAAACTGATTATGCTTGGTCAGAAGGCGTGCTTCGTGAATTCATTCGTGAAGGCGAGCAGCGTAACTCTTCTAATGAGCTGGTTCCCTATCGAGTCCATGTGCGTTTCAATAAGTCAGGCGAAGCTGTGTATCAACAGTATCGTATTGATAGCAAAATCTTACCTATCCAAGCCAAGCAGCTTGAAAACTATCAGAAAGAAGCGACGTCGGTTCTAGAGACCACAACGAAGCAGCATGATGAAGGGCTTAGGCTGATTCAGGGTTACTGGAATGGCAGCTCTTTTAAAACGTGCGCTGGTGGTGAGTTTGATCGCATTGAATTTAACCAGACCTTGCCAGGCTTCGTGATTGACCGATTGGCGTCTGTGGAAAGCTATGCGGCGTTTCTTGGCAGTGATTCACTGGGTAAGATGAGCGTGGAAGAGTTACTGATGCTGGCTGAAGACAGCCATGATTGTGTCGTTAGGCCATCATTGTTGAAAGAATAGCGAGTAATCAAAGGATTGAGAGTATTTGGCCTACTGTAGGCCAAGTGCCTATTTGTCTGTACAAATACAGATTCTTGTGTAAATGAGATAATAAAAGGCGCCTATTGAGGCGCCTTTTTCTGTTATTCACTTGCTGTCATTTGCTTACTGTTATTGGAAAGTAAGCGAGCAACAAGATTGTTTACTGCTCTTGTTCGCGCGCAATCGCACGGTAACCAATATCATTGCGGTGGAACATACCATTCCAGCTAACTTGCTTCGTCAACGCGTAAGCGCGCTCTTGAGCCTCAGAAACCGTATTGCCCAGTGCTGTTGCACAAAGTACACGACCGCCGTTTGTCACAACGTCGCCAGCTTCATTATTTGTCGTACCCGCGTGGAAAACCTTTTGGCCTTCAACTTCGCTTGTTGGTAGTGAAATAACGTCACCTTTTGCGTAGTCAGCAGGGTAACCGCCAGCCGCAAGAACAACACCGATAGAAGCGCGTGGATCCCACTTCGATTCTGCTTCGTCGAGCTTCTCGTCGATAGCCATTAGGCAAAGTTCAACAAGGTCTGACTCCATACGCATCATGATAGGTTGCGTTTCAGGGTCGCCAAAGCGGCAGTTGTATTCGATAACTTTAGGTGTGCCGTCAGCATCGATCATTAGGCCAGCGTAAAGGAAACCTGTGTAAGGTGCGCCTTCTGCGTCCATACCACGTACCGTTGGGTAGATAACTTCCTCAAGGATACGGTTGTGGATTTCTGGAGTTACAACCGGCGCAGGAGAGTAAGCACCCATGCCGCCCGTGTTTGGCCCAGTGTCTTTGTCGCCAACACGTTTGTGATCTTGGCTGGTGGCCATAGGAAGCACGCTAGAGCCGTCAACCATTACGATGAAGCTTGCTTCTTCGCCTTCGAGGAACTCTTCGATAACAACGCGGCTGCCTGCTTCGCCAAAGGCGTTGCCCGCTAGCATGTCTTTGATTGCGTCTTCTGCTTCTTCAAGGGTCATCGCAACGATAACGCCTTTACCTGCCGCAAGACCGTCAGCTTTCACTACGATAGGAGCGCCTTGCTCGCGAACGTAAGCGATAGCTGGCTCAATCTCAGTGAAGTTTGAGTAGTAACCTGTTGGGATATCATGACGAGCTAGGAAGTCTTTAGTGAATGCTTTAGAGCCTTCAAGCTGTGCTGCAGCTTGAGTAGGGCCGAAGATTGGCAAACCTACTTCGCGGAATGCATCAACCACACCGATAACCAATGGTGCTTCAGGGCCCACGATAGTCAGTTCGATTTTTTTATCTAGAGCAAACGCGACTAAACCAGCGATGTCTTCAACGCCGATGTTTACGTTCTCTAGTTTTGGCTCAAGTGCAGTACCTGCGTTACCTGGAGCGATGAATACTGTTTCAACGTTTGGGTTTTGTGCTGCTTTCCAACCTAGTGCATGCTCACGACCGCCAGCACCAATAATCAATACATTCATGTTTTAAACCTTCAATCAAAATTGATAGTAGTAGAACTAAAAAATGTCTGAGCAACACTAAATGATAGTGTTGCTCATCTCGGAGCGCTCTCGTATCTTTTCTTTCTAGTGGCGGAAGTGACGCATGCCCGTAAAGATCATCGCCATGCCGTGTTCGTCTGCTGCTGCGATAACTTCGTCATCACGCATAGAGCCGCCCGGTTGGATAACACACTTGATGCCAGCCTCTGCAGCCGCGTCGATACCGTCACGGAATGGGAAGAATGCATCTGATGCCATCACACAGCCTTCAACCTGTAGACCTTCGTCTGCAGCTTTGATGCCTGCGATTTTCGCAGAGTAAACGCGGCTCATTTGGCCAGCGCCAACACCAATTGTCATGTCGCCTTTCGAGTAAACGATAGCGTTAGATTTAACGTATTTCGCTACTTTCCAGCAGAATAGAGCATCTTTCAATTCTTCAGCTGTAGGTTGGCGCTTAGAAACCACTTTAAGGTCATCTTCAGACACCATGCCTTGGTCGCGGTCTTGAACTAGCAAACCACCGTTAACGCGTTTAACGTCAAAGCCAGTTGTCTTCGTTGTCCACTCACCACACTCAAGTAGGCGAAGGTTTTTCTTAGCCGCTACGATTGCTACTGCTTCAGCAGAAACTGATGGTGCAATGATAACTTCAACGAATTGACGCTCAGTGATAGCCGTTGCTGTTGCAGCGTCTAGCTCACGGTTGAAAGCGATGATGCCGCCAAATGCAGAAGTTGGGTCTGTTTTGAATGCACGGTCGTAAGCTTCTAGGATGTCTTCACCTAGTGCAACACCACATGGGTTAGCGTGCTTAACGATCACACATGCTGGCTGGTCGAACTCTTTCACACACTCAAGTGCTGCGTCGGTGTCAGCGATGTTGTTGTAAGAAAGGGCTTTACCTTGAATCTGGCGAGCTGTAGAAACTGATGCTTCTTCAGGGTTTGCTTCAACGTAGAATGCGGCTGCCTGGTGGCTGTTCTCACCGTAGCGCATGTCTTGCTTTTTCTCGAACTGTTGGTTGAACGTGCGAGGGAATTTAGACTCTTCGTCAGCCTTCTTTCCTTCTTCATCAAGTAGAGAGGCACCGTAAGATGGAACCATAGTGCCGAAGTAGTTTGCGATCATGCCGTCGTAAGAAGCGGTGTGCTCGAATGCTGCGATAGCGAGGTCGAAGCGAGTCTCTAGTGTTAGAGATTTATCGTTCGTGTCCATTTCAGCGACAACGCGCTCGTAGTCGTGTGCGTTAACAACGATCGTTACGTCTTTGTGGTTTTTCGCTGCAGAGCGAACCATTGTAGGGCCGCCGATGTCGATGTTCTCAACAGCATCAGCAAGGGTACAACCTTCTTTAGCAACGGTTTCTGCGAATGGGTATAGGTTTACAACAACCATATCGATAGGGTTGATACCGTGAGTTTCCATCACGTCATCATCTTGGCCACGACGGCCTAGAACACCACCATGAACTTTTGGGTGCAGAGTCTTAACACGGCCATCCATCATTTCTGGGAAACCAGTGTAGTCAGATACTTCTGTAACAGAGATGCCTTTTTCAGCAAGCAGGCGAGCAGTGCCACCGGTAGATAGGATATCTACACCACGGTTAGCAAGAGCTTGTGCAAATTCAACGATACCAGTTTTGTCTGATACGCTGATTAGAGCGCGGCGAATTGGACGAGCGTTATTCATGCTTCCATCTTCCTCAAATTCATGGGGTTAAAATAAAGATATTTGCCAAAAAAGAACTTGTTTCTATCTTCTTAGCGTGGATTATCTTAGATACCAGTAAGAGATAAAATATTGGCCAGTTTTGGTAAAGACCTTTTGGGTTAGTCTTATGATTAAGCTATAAGATAACCAACTCCAAATTTGATGGCGCAGATTCTAACTAATTTATTACAAAAAAGCTCGCGCAATCGTTTGGCATCTCAAAATTAATTATGAAAAGTGCCATTTCAGCCTGAAAAGTAACGATAAGGTTAATTGTGGAATGGACGAAACAGTAGGAAAAAACATGTTTCAGATCGGTGAATTAGCGAAGCGATGCGGTGTGACAGCCGATACCTTGCGATTTTATGAGAAGAATAACCTGATCGCGCCAGCCAGTCGCAGTGACTCGGGTTATCGCCTATATGATGAAAATAACCAGAAACAGGTGACGTTTATTCTCAAATCTAAAGCGTTGGGGCTGAGTTTGGACGAGATTAAAGAATTGCTTGAGATTCGCCTCGAGGCCACACAGCACAGTTGCGCTGAAGTGAAGTCGATTACCTCAGCAAAGCTAGAGATGATTGATGAGAAGATTACCGAGTTAACTAAGATTCGCACCGCACTTAAAAAGATTAATGATGCGTGTTGTGGTCACGTAGACGATGATGCAAGCCATTGTTCGATTCTAGCAGCCTTGGACTCAGCAAACGTCGACAAAGGTCGCTGCTGTCGCACTGGAGAGTAATCAGCGACTATCACGGATCGACAAGCCAAAAAAAAGCCAAACTCAACAATGAGCTTGGCTTTCAATTCAATAAATTACGAAAGAACGATTAGTTCATGCCGTATTTTTTAAGTTTCTTGCGAAGAGTACCGCGGTTAATACCCATCATGGTTGCTGCGCGAGTTTGGTTACCGCGAGTGTACTGCATGATAGTGTCTAGTAGTGGCTGTTCAACTTCAGCTAATACTAATTCGTATAACTCGCTGACTTCTTGACCGTTTAATTGAGCAAGGTAATTTTTCAATGATGCTTTAACTGAGTCACGTAGTGGCTTCTGCGTGATTTGGTCTTGTGATGTAACTGTAGTTACTGTCAATGCTTCTGAAGTCAGATTTTGTTCGAACATATTCGGTCTAGCTCTTCTCGTAATTATGGTGCAACGTTATCAAAAAAACCTTCTAGCGCTTCAAGCTGCAGATCACCTGCTTCGAATGCGTTGAAGGTACGGCGAAACTCACTCGCTTGTTCATGTTCTTTTAGATACCAACCCACATGCTTACGAGCGATGCGAGGGCCTAAAAACTCTCCATAAAATTCATGTAGAGCGTGCACATGACCAAGCATGATGTCTTTCACTTCCGAAATCGGGAGTGGGTCCATCGTGGTGCCGTTTTCCAAATAGTGTAGGATTTCGTTAAAAATCCAAGGACGTCCTTGGGCAGGTCGACCTATCATTAAAGCATCAGCGCCGGTGTACTCCAGCACAAACTTCGCTTTTTCCGGACTATCGATATCACCGTTAGCGATAACCGGAATAGATACTGCTTGTTTCGCTGCTTTAATGTGTTTGTATTCTGCCTCACCTTTGTACATACAAGCGCGAGTTCTTCCATGGAGCGCAAGAGCTTGTATGCCGCAGTCTTCGGCTATTTTCGCGATTTGGACACAGTTTCTATTGTCTGTATCCCAGCCTGTGCGCGTTTTCAACGTTACTGGAACGTCGACAGCATTTACCACCGCTTTCAGAATGTCTTCAATGAGTTCTGGATGCTGCAGTAAGGCTGAGCCCGCAAGCTTCTTATTCACTTTTTTTGCTGGACAACCCATGTTGATATCGATGATTTGCGCACCGTTATCGACATTAAATTGAGCAGCCTCGGCCATAAGCTGTGGATCTGCACCAGCGATTTGTACTGAACGAATGCCCGATTCGCCTTCATGTACCATACGCTGCTGAGACTTTGACGTTTTCCAAACTTTCGGATTGGAGGACATCATTTCACTGACTGCCATCCCCGCACCGTAGCGAAGACACAACTCACGGAATGGTCTATCCGTTACGCCAGCCATAGGAGCGACGATTAGATTGTTCTTAAGTTGATAATTTCCGATTTTCAAAAATGTCATCACAGTTCTGTACCAGCAAGGGCGCGCATTTTACGCATTTTTTCGCTGCGTGAAAAGACTAATATTTGAGCATTTACAATTTGTTTTTGTAATTTGTTTAAATTTCAGTCAATTAGCGCCCAAAGTCTTGTCTAGCCTTGCTTGCGACCTGAGATTCGACACCATTCTTGTTGTTCGATGATCGGATCAATGTGAAGCTCATCACGATAATAAGTGGCAACATCTTCTGCTTGTGTATCTAAAACACCCGACATCGCAAGTACACCATTTGGCTTAACTAGGCCCTTGATGATGCCAGAAAGGTCGCGTAATGGACCCGCAAGAATGTTGGCAACAACAACGTCTGCTAGCAAACCTTCCGGTTGATCTTGTGGCAAGAACACCTCTAGTTGCTCAGCAACGCCATTGCGTTGTGCGTTGTCTTTTGATGCAAGCAGAGCTTGAGGATCAATGTCGATCCCGATAACTTTTGCTGCGCCTAGTTTGATCGCAGCGATCGCTAGGATGCCTGAGCCACAACCGAAGTCGATCACGGTTTTGCCTGCAAGGTCTAAGCCTTCAAGCCACTCAAGACACAATGCCGTTGTCGGGTGAGTACCTGTACCAAATGCAAGGCCAGGGTCTAGCATTACGTTAACAGCGTCAGGTTCAGGGATATCGCGCCAGCTAGGGCAGATCCATAAACGCTCACCAAACTTCATTGGGTGGAAGTTGTCCATCCATTCACGCTCCCAATCCTTGTCTTCAATTTGCTCTACTTTATGAGCAAAGTCTGCAGGGAACATGTTGCTTGCTTTAATCTGCGCTAGAACGACACCAGTATCAGTCTCAGCGTCGTAAAGCGCGAGAATGTCAGTATCACCCCAAAGGCGAGTTTCGCCTGGCAGAGGCTCAAATACAGGGGTATCTTGTGCATCCAGGAAAGTTACAGAAAGAGCACCAGTCTCTTCCATTAACATGTCGCCGATTTGTTCGGCATTTTCATTGGTAGCATTAAGCTTGATTTGAATCCAAGGCATGGCTGCATCTTCTATATGAGAAAAATTGGATGGCGAGTCTAGCAGAAAATATGAGCAAATTCACCAAAACCCCACGGAATATAATGGGGATTAAAGATTGATTTTTTCGGCGGTTCAAAAACAAAAATGCTCACCGAAGTGAGCATTTTGACTGTTCTTAAACGAACGGATTATGACAAACCAAGTTTCTTCTCAAGGTAGTGGATGTTTGCACCACCGTGTTGGAAGTTTTCGTCGTTCATAATAGACAGTTGAAGCTCAGTATTAACGTTAATACCTTCAACAATCATTTCACCCAATGCGTTCTTCATACGAGCGATAGCAACATCACGGTTCTCACCGTAAGTGATCAGCTTACCAATCATTGAATCGTAGTGTGGTGGCACTGTGTAACCCGTGTAGATGTGAGATTCCCAACGTACGCCCATGCCGCCTGGTGCGTGGAAACGTTCAATCTTACCTGGTGAAGGTAGGAAACGAACTGGATCTTCAGCATTGATACGACATTCGATTGAGTGGCCACGCAGCTTAATGTCATCCTGAGTGAATGATAGAGGCTGACCAGCTGCAATACGTAGCTGTTCTTTCACTAGGTCGATACCCGTTACCATTTCAGTAATCGTGTGTTCAACCTGGATACGAGTGTTCATTTCGATGAAGTAGAATTCACCGTTCTCGTATAGGAATTCAAATGTACCTGCACCGCGGTAACCGATCTCAATACATGCACGAGTACAACGTTCGCCAATGTACTTACGCATCTCTTCAGTGATACCTGGAGCTGGCGCTTCTTCCACAACTTTCTGGTGACGACGCTGCATTGAACAGTCACGCTCACCTAGGTGGATAGCATTACCTTGGCCATCTGCAAGCACTTGTACTTCAATGTGACGTGGGTTTTCTAGGAATTTCTCCATGTAAACCATGTCGTTGTTGAAACATGCTTTTGCTTCAGCACGAGTCATCGCGATAGCTTCTGTTAATTCTGCTTCAGAACGAACAACACGCATACCACGACCGCCGCCGCCGCCAGATGCCTTGATGATAACTGGGAAGCCAATGCGTTTAGCGTGCGCTTTGTTTTTTGCTTCGTCGTCGTCAAGAGGGCCGTCAGAACCTGGTACACAAGGTACGCCAGCTTTCTTCATTGACGTGATAGCTGACACTTTGTCACCCATCATGCGAATGGTTTCAGCTTTAGGGCCAACGAAGATAAAGCCACTGCGCTCTACCTGTTCTGCAAAGTCTGCATTTTCAGATAGGAAGCCGTAGCCAGGGTGAACAGCTACTGCACCTGTAACTTCAGCTGCGCTGATGATACGAGGGATGTTTAGGTAGCTATCGATACCACGAGCTGGACCGATACAAATGGTTTCGTCTGCAAGCAGTACGTGCTTAAGGTCACGGTCAGCAGTTGAGTGAACCGCTACCGTTTTAATGCCAAGCTCTTTACATGCACGCAGAATACGTAGTGCAATCTCACCACGGTTCGCGATTACTAATTTATCTAACATAATGAGTGCTCTCTATTATTCGATAATTACTAGAGCTTGGTCGAATTCTACTGGTTGACCGTCTTCAACTAGGATAGCTGTTACAACACCAGATTTATCAGCTTCGATTTGGTTCATCATTTTCATTGCTTCAACGATACATAGCGTTTCGCCAGCAGTTACAGATTGACCAACTTTAACGAATGGTTTTGCGTCTGGGCTTGGAGCGCCGTAGAAAGTACCAACCATTGGAGAAAGAACTTGGTGACCAGCTGGAACTGCAGGAGCTGCTGCTTCTGCTGCTACAGGTGCCGCCGCAGGAGCTGCTGCCGCTACAGGTGCTGGAGCAGCTGCATATTGAACAGGTGCTACAGGTGCAGTGCTGTTACGACTGATTCGTACTGACTCTTCACCTTCAGAGATTTCTAGCTCAGAAATACCAGACTCTTCAACCAATTCGATTAGCTTTTTGATTTTGCGAATATCCATTGTTTCTTTCTCTTTATCTGTTAATTGAACTTACTCTATGACTGAGTAGGTTAGTAATAGTTCGTTGTTTATGTTTACTTTGAGTTGAGCTTGCTGAGCGCAGCGGTCAAAGCAAATTGATAACCTTGGGCACCTAAGCCACAAATCACACCTTCTGCTTTATCAGATAGGTAAGAGTGGTGACGGAATGGTTCACGCGCGTGAACATTCGATAGATGAACCTCAATAAATGGTATGGCAACGCCAAGTAGTGCATCACGCAGTGCCACACTGGTATGTGTAAAGGCTGCTGGGTTGATAATAATAAAATCAACATTTTGATAAGCACTATGGATAGCTTCAATCAGTTCGTACTCACGATTTGACTGTAAGTGAGATAGCTCAACATCGTGTGCTTTCGCTTGCTCGGTCAGTGAGCTAATAATCTGGTCAAGTGTTTGAGAACCGTAGTGTGCAGGCTCTCTAAGGCCTAACAGGTTAAGGTTTGGGCCATTTAAAACTAGAATGCGAAACTTTGTAGACATCGTGGGGCTATCTTCCTTTATCGTGTTTACGAACGTGAATGTTGCCATTTTATTGAAAATTTACGGTTAATTTCCAGTGAGAAAAACCCAAATTTAAAAATTAGAACCAGATTATAGCTAATTCAGCGCAAATCGCAGCAATTTACTGGTCTAATCTCATATTGATACAGCTTGGAATTGTTACCAACTTAACAAAAAAGCGTCTTAGCCTTAATTTGGGGCGGGATATTTGAGATCAAGATCAGCCATAAAAAAACCGCCACATAGGTGACGGTTTAGAAAGTGCTGTTTTAAACAGTGATTAGCTGCTGTGACTGGTTGCTTATGCCAGTTCTGCTTTCTCGGCAATCAGCTTATCAACCACACTTGGGTCGGCCAGTGTCGAGGTATCACCTAGGTTACCTGTATCGCCAGTCGCGATTTTACGCAGGATACGACGCATGATTTTACCCGAACGAGTTTTTGGTAGAGAGTCGGTCCAGTGCAGTACATCTGGCGTTGCAATTGGGCCAATCTCTTTACGTACCCAGTCTTTTACTTCTTTATGAAGCTCTGCGGTTGGGAACTCACCATCATTCAGCGTGATGTAAGCGTAAATCGCTTGGCCTTTAATATCATGAGGGATGCCCACAATCGCGGCTTCTGCAATCTTATCGAACGCGACTAGAGCCGATTCAATCTCAGCAGTACCCATACGGTGACCTGATACGTTAAGTACATCATCGACACGCCCCGTAATCCAGTAGTAACCGTCTTCATCACGACGAGCGCCGTCACTGGTGAAGTACATGCCTTTAAAGGTCGAGAAGTAAGTCTGTTCGAAGCGGTCATGATCGCCATGAACGGTACGCATTTGGCCTGGCCAAGAGTCAAGAATCACTAGGTTGCCGTCTGTTGCACCCTCAATGATGTTACCCATGTTATCAACCAGTGCCGGTTGCACACCGAAGAATGGACGAGTTGCAGAGCCCGGTTTCAGGTCTGTTGCGCCTGGTAGCGGTGCAATCAAGATACCGCCCGTTTCTGTTTGCCACCATGTATCAACAATTGGAGATTGCTCATTACCGATTGTTTTGTAGTACCACTCCCACGCCTCTGGGTTGATGGGTTCACCCACTGAGCCCATGATTCTTAGGCTGTCACGAGAAGTACCTTCAACGGCTTCATTGCCTTTCGCCATCAATGCACGAATAGCCGTTGGCGCCGTATAAAGAATATTAACTTGGTGCTTATCGACCACTTCGCTCATGCGGCTGGTGTTCGGGTAATTTGGCACGCCTTCAAACAGAATCGTTTTTGCGCCATTAGCAAGCGGTCCGTAAACAAGATATGTGTGACCGGTAATCCAACCCACATCGGCTGTACACCAGAAAGTCTCGCCTTCTTGGTAATCGAATACGTATTTGAAGGTCATCGCAGCATAAACAAGGTAGCCACCTGTGGTGTGCATAACGCCTTTAGGTTTACCTGTTGAGCCTGACGTATAAAGGATGAATAGTGGATCTTCTGCGTTCATCTCTTCTGGTGGGCAATCTGCAGATACATTAGCAATAGCATCGTGCCACCACACATCGCGATGTTCGTGCCATGCCACATCACCGCCAGTGCGTTTGAATACAACAACCTTCTCGATGTTTTTCACTTCAGGGTTCGTCAGTGCTTCATCGACATTCTTTTTCAGTGGAACAGCACGGCCGCCACGCACGCCTTCATCGGCAGTGATAACGACTTTAGAATTTGAATCGATAATACGACCAGACAGTGCTTCTGGTGAGAAACCACCAAATACGACTGTGTGAACCGCACCGATACGGGTACACGCCAGCATGGCTACTGCCGCTTCTGGCACCATTGGCATGTATAAACAAACCACATCACCTTTGCGCACGCCTTGCTCTTTTAGAGCATTCGAAAACAGGCACACTTCTTTATGCAGTTCATTAAAAGTTAGAGTTTTATCATCTGCCGGGTCATCGCCTTCCCAGATGATAGCGACTTCATCACCGCGCTCAGCAAGGTGGCGGTCGATACAGTTAGCCGAAACGTTAAGCGTGCCATCTTCAAACCAGCGAATATCAATGTGGCCAGGGTCGAAAGAGGTGTTTTTTACTTGTGTGAAAGGTTTGATCCAATCAACGATTTTTCCGTGTTCACCCCAAAAGCCTTCAGGGTCAGAAACAGATTGCTGGTACATGGCTAGGTAAGTGTCATTATCCGCGTGTGTGGTTGATTTAATATTTTCTTTTACCGGATAAACGTGGGCTTCACTCATTGCATCTCTCCTTGTGCCTACATTCCTAATGAACTGGCAACTTCCTTTGTGTTCAGTTTCTAGGTCTATTACAGAACCGTCTTTGTGTTATCACTCTCGGCTAGGACGGCGATTTCCACAATTAGACTTTAGGATGAGACGCTGCTTTTCACTTACAAAATAGCGAGTTAA
The DNA here is from genome assembly GCF_041467535.1 of Vibrio sp. 10N.247.311.47. NCBI lineage: Bacteria > Pseudomonadati > Pseudomonadota > Gammaproteobacteria > Vibrionales > Vibrionaceae > Vibrio > Vibrio sp. 10N.247.311.47. Next base: position 116,075 of record NZ_JBFSUR010000013.1, on the reverse strand, counting down.
GTTCAATTTTGAGATGTTGCTCTCTATGTGAAGCGCCAGTGGTTGAATTAAGAATAAGAAGAGTTGAAACGGGGAAGGTCACCATGTTTCAGGCGCACAAAGATCAGCGCAGCGGAGATAGCGTCTTGTAATGCATCATGTTTATTGACCGGGATAGGTAAATCGAGTTGGCGACAGATGGCGTCCATACTGAGATCAAAATAGGCATTGGGCAGCTGTCTTTCGAGTTTGTCTTGATAGAGTTGGCTCACTTCGACTAATCGGTTAGGCAGTGGAAATCCAAGCTGTTTTAAACAGGCGCGGTCGAGAATTTTTTTATCATAGCGGATGTGATAGCCGACTAAAGGACGATTTCCAATGAAGTTCAGTAGCTCGATTAAAGCCTGTTTTTCTTCGATGCCGTGCTTTAGATCTTGATGACGGATACGGTGGATTTTTATTGAATTGCAATCGAGCGATTGGGGGGCGCGCAACCGGACTTCAAAAGGTTGGCTGGTAATGATTCGGTTACCGATGATCTTGGTCGCGGCAATGGTAACTAATTCTGCCTGATTGGGATCTAGGCTGGTGGTTTCACAATCGAGCGATACATATTCATGATCAATAGGCGCGGTAAACAGAGGCTGATAGAGGGAGCCTTTGAGCTTGTGATGCCAGTAATAGCGAACCAACCTATTCATCGTTCAATGCCTAATCCCGTATCTGATAGTGGTAGCCGAGCCATTGCTTGAATTTCTTCACCACGTGCAGGCTATGACGAAGCAGATCCCTGTCTGCTCGTTCCATCAGTTTGACGTTAATCTTGTTGCTGCTGTGCTGCTGAGAAAGCCTTTGGGCTAAGCGCCACTTAAAGAATTGCTTGAGTGCTTCACTGAGATTATCGGCAGTACTTTGCTCTAATACTTTCTTGCTGACCAGCTGCTCAATGCGTTCGAAGGTGTTGTTGACCGTGACACCATGTTCTAGGCAAAGCGCTCTCACACCATGCACGATAGGGAAAATACCGCCTTGTTTGATATCGAGTCCGGACTTAGATTGCTTCACATTACCAAACAGGGTCAGGGGAACTGAGAAGTTCAGCGCCGGGCGGCAGAACTCCGTCAGAATCAATTCTTGTCCGAGCATTAAATCACTGAGGTGCTGCTTTACAGGTTTTAATAACTCTCTATTCCCCGCTACTGCGTGTGCATCTGCCATGATCGCGATATCCATCACGGTGTCTGGCGTGGCTTTTTTTACCCAATGGGTGAGGGTTTGTTTCCACTCTTGTTCTGAATGCACCCATTTCGGATTGTTGACCATTACGTTGCCCGGGCACAGTGGGTAACCCAATTGTTGAAGGGTATGGGTGAGGTCGTTCATGGCACTTTGGCATTGATGCCATTCCAAACCATCTTGAATAATCAGAGCGTTGTCTTGATCGGTTTTGAGAATTTGCTCTCCACGCCCCTCAGAACCCAACACGATTAGGCAGCAATGATTATGCAGTGCAGGTGGGATCACCAACTCAAAAGCCTTCTCTATGATCTGTTCGTTGACCGCAGAAATCAGCTCCATGATAAAGCGTGTGCGAATCCCATTACTGAGCAAGCTCTCGACCAGTTGACGTTGTTTGTTGGATGCCATTGCCAATTCTTCAACGCTGGTGGCGCGCGCAATACGCAAAGTAAGAACGTGGGAGTGTGTGGAGAATGCACTGAGAATCTGTGTCATATCCACCATGCCGACCGCATTTTTACCATCACAAACCATCAACCTTTTTACTCGATTTCTGGTCATGGTAATCATGGCGTTAAATAAGAAATCGCCTTGGTTCACGTGCATCACCGGAAACGTTGCGATCTCACCGACAGGCGCATCCAGTGTGAAATTATCGAGCATCACAGCATGCAATAAATTGGTTCGAGTGACGATTCCATACGACAAGGAACATGATGTTCCAAAAGCTTTTGGATCATTATGTTCCAAATGGACTAGGGCCGAGTCTAACCCTTGTTCTTTAAGGGTTTGAGTGACTTGGTTGATCGGTTGGTTTGGTTCAAGTATCAGTGGTGGGTGATAGATAGAGTCATCCACTTTGGTTAATATAAACTCGGCAAGATTCTGTTGCTGCTGGGCGGCTTCTATCAAAGCTTTTCGTGTTGATAGGTTGCTATCAAAGTAGGCAGCGAATTGGCCATTGGCGTGGTAAAGCTCAAGAAAAATATCGGTGGGCAGCAGATAACTTAATGTATCTTCGAGTGCGATATATTGGTGTTTGGTGTGGGGTTCAAACTGGCTGCGGACATCAAAAATATCGTCATTGGCATAGTGTGCGTAAATCTCACCATCACTGCTCGCGCGCTCTTCAACAGCTCCTTTGATCAAAATATGCAGGTGTCGGCTCGGCCTTTCAGCTTCCAGTATCACTTCTTGAGAGCGGTAATACACCACGTCTAATGAAGAGCGAAGCTTCAACTGTTCGGCGTCGGACAGGCTATCGAAGGGCGGGTGCTGCATATTAAATTTGTCAGGCATAAGCATCACAAGAAGAAATGGGAGTCTTTAATCAGTCTGACAAAATACCAGCGAAGCTCCAGACGACTTTAGTCTAAATGCGAGTATGAGTATTGATGAGCGTGAAATCTCTTGTTGAAATGCGATATCCAGACCCATTGAATATGGGAATACTATCCCAGTAATAATTCCCTTTTTCATCGTATGCGAGATAGGCATAATTGGTGCTGCCTTTTTCCGCACACTTTATAGGTCATTTATGTTTAGCCCTTCACCCTATGGCTGGATCTCTCAGTATTTTCTTGGTTTCTTTTTTGCGTATGGCGTGTATTTGCCATTTTGGGCGTTGTGGTTTGAAGACCAAGGCGTGTCTGCTGGTGATATTGGCGTATTGATTGGTATCGGCTTTGCGACTCGTTGTGTGGCCAACTTAGTGATTACGCCGCGTATCCATAAAGTGGAACACTTGATGCCAGCGCTACGCTGTTTGAGTTTCGCTGCGCTGCTGTTTGTTGGTTTCCACTTCTTCACCGGTGGCAGCTTTATACTGATGTTGTTGGCAACGGTACTGTTTAACCTCTGTTGTGGGCCGATCATTCCTCTTTCTGATGCGATGGCTAACCATTACAGTCGTTTGAAAATGCTCGACTACGGCCGAACTCGTCTTTGGGGATCAATTGCCTTTATCGCAGGTTCAACGGTTGTTGGCTATTTGGTGGCACAATTCGGCACTGACATGATTTTGTATACTGCGCTTGCCGGTGTGTTGCTGTCATTGATTCTTGCGATGAGAAACCCCAATGTGATGCCAGTAACACAATCTGAGCAACAAGCGGCGCGACCAAAACTAGGTGAACTGCTGCGTGAGTCGTCAGTGGTAAAGTTTTTAGCCTTGATGGCGCTGCTGCAAGGTAGTCATGCGGCTTACTACAGTTTTAGTGCGATTTATTGGAAAGAAGCGGGTCACTCAGAAGCTATCATCGGTTATTTGTGGAGTTTAGGTGTTGTTGCTGAAGTGGCCGTATTTGCTCTGAGTAAGCGATTATTCTCAGGCTGGTCACTGCGTACTTTGTTTGTCGTCGCGGCTATTGGGGTGATGGCGCGTTGGGGTATAACCGCATCAACCACGGCGATTTTTGCACTGGTGATGGTGCAGTTGCTGCACGGTGTGACATTTGCCATGGCACACATCGCCGCGATTCAATACATCCAATCTGAAGAACAAAACAAGATGGTTGCGCTACAAGCCCTGTATAACGCGATTCCATTAGGTGCCTTTATTGCACTGATGACCACCTTAAGTGGTTGGGGTTATGAGCTTTGGGGCGCAAATATCTTCTGGGGCATGGCTGCAATGGGTGCACTTGCTCTGTTCATTAAGTTGGATGAAAGAAGTTCAGTGGTTGAGATTAATCAATCAGATTCGGAACAGTCAGAATCTCACAGCAAATGCTGATAATTAGAGTCTAAAGCACAGAATTTAAGCGATGCGATTGAGTTAATCACCCATCCTTAGTTAAATGAAACCTCTCCCTTATGGAGAGGTTTTTTTATGGATGAAAAAAGGGTTTTCAATGCAAGGATGGATAGTAATTCCAGTCTCTTTAGCCTACTTGGGCGTGTTATTTCTGATCGCTTGGTATGGAGACAGGCAGGTTCGTTGGCTATCGCGTTGGCGCCCGTGGATCTATAGCCTTTCGATTGCCGTGTATTGTACCTCTTGGACCTTCTATGGAACGGTCGGGCAGGCGAGTAACAACCCTTGGTCTTTTTTACCCATTTACCTCGCCCCGATTCTAGTCTTTACACTAGGCTGGCGGATCTTGGCGCGGCTGATCCTGATTGCGAAGCGGGAACATATCACCTCCATTGCCGACTTTATCGCGGCTCGTTATGGAAAATCTCAGGGCTTAGCGGTGGCGGTGACGGTTATCGCCGTGGTTGGTATCCTTCCTTATATTGCTCTGCAACTGCGTGGTATTACCATGGGGTTGGATATTGTTGCACCCAACCTAGCGGCTGACTTCGGTTATCAGGACTATCATGTGTCTTGGTTTGTGGTCGGTGCTTTGGCTATTTTCACCATGCTGTTTGGTACAAGACACATTGATAACACAGAGCATCACCGTGGCATGATGATGGCGGTGGCGTTTGAATCCATCGTTAAGCTCGCGGCATTCCTGATCGTTGGCCTATTCATCATGTATCTGGCGATGAGCAGCGACAAGATCGACTTGCTTGATGTGGCGGCTTCCACCTACGAATCACCCAATATTCCGACCTTAATTATTCATACCGTTTTAACCATGTTGGCGATTGTCTGTCTGCCACGCCAGTTCCATACCATGGTGGTAGAGAACGAACGTCCTCAAGACCTGCATACCGCTCGTTGGTTGTTTCCGCTTTACCTGATTTTGATGGGACTGTTCGTGCTGCCAATTGCTTGGGCAGGACAAGGACTACTTACTGGTATGCCAGCGGATACCTATGTGATCAGTGTGCCAATGTCAGAAGGCGCTAATCACATTGCCTTGCTGGCTTTCCTTGGTGGTACGTCTGCGGCAAGTGGCATGGTGATAGTGTCGACCATCGCCTTGGCGATCATGGTGTCGAATGATTTAGTGATGCCATTGTTACTGCGCCGTATGCGCCTAACTCAAAGAACCCATCGACACTTTTCTGGCCTGCTATTGGTGATTCGCCGCGGGCTAATTTTACTGCTGTTACTGGGTGCTTGGCTGTTTTATCAGGCGCTCGATACCATCCATTCACTGTCAGCGATTGGCTTTCTTTCTTTTGCTGCGATTGCTCAATTCGCGCCAGCACTTATTGGTGGTTTGTACTGGCGCCCGGGTAACCGCAAGGGCGTGTATGTCGGCTTAATGGTGGGCTCGTTGATTTGGCTGATTACCTTGATGAGCCAAACCAGCATGTTGGCTGGCGACAGTGAAAGTAACCTTTTACTGTGGATTATCACGCCGCCAGAACTGCTCAGTAGCTGGAATATCAGCAGTTCAAACTGGGGCATTGTGCTGAGTATTGTACTTAATACCTTGTGCTATGCCGTGGTTTCGATGACGACTCGCCCAAGCCTAAGTGAGCGCTTACAATCAGCAGCATTTGTTGGCACGCCGCTGCCTGAAAACGAGAATATCAGCCTTTACCAGAACCGAGTGACGGTCGCTGAATTAGAGATGCTGGCGTCGCGTTTTGTGGGCCGTAAGCGTGCGAAAAGTGCTTTACACAGCTATTGGCAACAACACGGGCAGCCGCTGCTTCCTAATCAACAAGCGCCTGCGAGTCTGATTCGACACGCAGAGCGCGTGCTCGCCGGTGTATTCGGTGCTTCATCTGCTAAGTTAGTACTTACTTCTGCTTTGCAGGGAAGAAACATGCAGCTTGAAGAAGTCGCGACCATCGTTGATGAAGCCTCGGAGCTGTACGACTTCAGTCGCGGTTTACTGCAAGGCGCGATTGAACATATTGGCCAAGGCATCGCAGTAATCGACAAACAAATGAGGCTGGTTGCATGGAATCAGCGTTACCTAGAATTGTTTGAATTCCCTGCGGGTTTGATTCAGGTTGGGCGACCCATTTCAGACGTGATTCGTCATAATGCCGAGCAAGGGTTGTGTGGCCCAGGTGACCCGGAAGATCACGTTCGCCGCCGTGTTTATCACCTTGAGCAAGGCACTCGACACACCTCTTCTCGTATTCGTCCTGATGGCCGAGTGATTGAGGTGCAAGGTAACCCAATGCCAAGTGGTGGTTTTGTGATGAGCTTTACCGACATCACGGTATTCCGACAAGCAGAGCAAGCGCTAAAAGATGCCAATGAAAGCTTGGAATCGAGAGTGCATGAGCGAACTCAAGAGCTCGAAAAACTGAATCATCGCTTGGTAAAAGCCACGCAGATTTCGGATCAAGAATCACAATCTAAGAGTCGTTTTCTAGCCGCGGTAAGCCACGATTTGATGCAGCCGCTCAATGCCGCACGTCTATTTGCTTCGTCACTGTCTGAGGTGGCAAAAGAGCAAGAGGTGAAGCAATTGTCATCTCACATCGAGAGTGCACTTGGCGCCGCAGAAGATTTGATTGGTGACTTGCTAGATATCTCTCGATTGGAGTCCGGAAAGTTAGAAACCAACATTCACGCGATTGCCGTGCATGACGTATTAACCAATTTGAACGCGGAATTTAGCGCTCTAGCGAGACAACAGAAAATTGAGTTTAAGATGATTCCGTCGTCATTGTTCATTCATTCAGACCCTAAGCTGTTGAGGCGTGTGATTCAGAACTTTTTGACCAATGCGTTCCGCTACAACCCGGAAGGGAAAGTGGTACTGGGTGCGAGAAGAGTCAATGGACAGGTTCGAATTGATGTGTGGGATAATGGAACCGGTATCGATGAAGACAAGCAACAAGAAATCTTTGAAGAGTTTACTCGTGGCAGCCAAGTACGAGCCGATCAAGGATTGGGGTTAGGGTTAGCAATCTCGAAAGGTATTGCTCATGTGCTTGGCCATCAAATTTCGATGCGCTCATGGCCGGGGCAAGGCAGTGTCTTTTCCATCACTTTAGCTAGAGCGGAAAAAGTGGCTCCAGTTGTGCAAGCTTCGACGCCAATGGCGACCAGCGACATCGAACATCTCAAGATATTGTGTGTCGATAATGAACGAGAAATCTTAGTCGGTATGGAAAACCTGATCGGACGTTGGGGCTGTGAGGTTAAGACGGCGGTTGATTTGGTCGAAAGCTTGCAGTGCCTAGATGAGGGTTGGCTACCTGATGTGATTTTCTCTGATTACCGTTTAGATAATGGCAGAACGGGTCTCGAAGTCCTGCAGCAGTGTCGCTTGCGCCTCGGAGACTCTTTTGAAGGGGTCATCATTAGTGCCGATAGAACCGATGACATGTTGGCAGCGATAAAGGCCAACAGCTTTCGCTTTATTGCCAAGCCAGTGAAGCCACTTAAGTTAAGAGCGGTCTTGAATCGAGTGAGCTAGTTTGGGTTAACAGGCTCGGATTAGTACGTTCGTGAGCGGATAGTGAAAAGGCCTCAGATGAGGCCTTTTTTGTCTCTGTTTTTTTTGCGAACGCCGATTCGCTTGTTAATTCAATAACTAACCAGCAATGCCACCTTGTGTCAGTGTGGTTGGATCAAGCAGTTTACTGAGCTCTTCTCGGCTAAGATCGGTTTCTCTTTCTGCGACATCCAGAATTGGTAAGCCTTCTTTGTAAGCTTTCTTGGCAATATCAGCCGCCTTCAAGTAGCCAATCACAGGGTTAAGTGCGGTCACTAGGATTGGGTTCTTTGACAGTGCCAAATCGAGATTGTCTTGGCGTACCGTGAAGGTCGCGATGGCTTTGTCCGCTAAAGCGACTGAGCTGTTTGCCAATAACTCAATACTTTCCAACACGTTATGAGCAATCACTGGCAGCATCACATTAAGTTGGAAGTTACCTGATTGTCCGGCTACGGTAATGGTGGTGTCGTTGCCAATGACTTGCGCCGCCGCCATAGCTGCAGCTTCTGGAATCACAGGATTTACCTTGCCAGGCATGATCGATGAGCCTGGTTGTAGAGCCTGTAATTCAATTTCCCCTAAGCCAGCCAACGGCCCAGAGTTCATCCAGCGAAGATCGTTTGAGATCTTCATGATCGCAACTGCTGCCGTTTTGAGCTGACCTGACAGCGCAACGATCGCGTCTTGACTGCTGAGGCTAAAAAAGAAGTTTTCACTCGAGCTAAAACTGATCTTTGTCGATTGAGACAGGTTACTCGCAAACTTATCGGCAAAGCGTGGGTCAGCATTGATCCCTGTTCCAACCGCAGTACCACCTTGTGCTAAAGCCTTGATAGCGGGCAGGGTGTTCTCTATTGCTTGCTTAGCGTGTTCTATCTGAAATTTCCAACCACCTAGCTCTTGAGCAAAGGTCATTGGCATCGCATCCATTAGATGAGTGCGGCCGGTCTTCACGACCTCCGCAAGTTCCTGTTGTTTGATGGTGAGTGCTTCAGAAAGGTGAGTTAATGCAGGTAATAGCTTATTTTCAGCCATCAAAGCAACGCTCACTTGAATTGCGGTTGGCACCACATCGTTACTGCTTTGGCCCATGTTGACGTGATCATTGGGGTTCACGTCGCCTTGCAAGCTTCTTGAGGCAAGCGTAGCAATCACTTCATTGGCATTCATGTTGGAACTGGTACCTGAACCGGTTTGGTAGACATCGATAGGGAATTGATCGAGGTGTTTACCCTCAATGATCTCTTGGCTGGCTTCGGCTATCGCGTTGGCAATATCACCTTCCAGTAGACCTAACTGAGCATTGGTATCTGCCGCTGCCTGTTTAATTAACGCCAGTGCTTGAATAAAACTGGTCGGCATCTTGTGAGAGCTAAACGCGAAGTTATCCGCTGCACGCTGAGTTTGTGCTTGGTATAGCGCATCGGCAGGGACTTTCACTTCGCCCATGCTGTCTTTTTCAATCCGAAATTGTAGGGTCATGTTCTATCCTTGTTAGCCAAGTGGGGCTTGGACTTGTTTTAGTGTTTGGCTGAGATTCAAAAAACGCGCTTGGCCTTGAGGTTGCTGGCAGTAGTGGCGCTTCAAATAAAATAGTGGTGAGTGAATAGAGTCTAGGCAGATATGACGAAAGGCGAAACTGCGCTGAGGAGACTCAATCGCTTCAATCAAATGAAAGAAAACTTGGCGTAGATACAGCTCGCACAACAAGATGTTTTCTTGAGCGGCATGCTTTTCATAGTAAGCCGAAAGCGTCAGTGCACACTCGATATACTCTCGAATTACAAACGGCTCATGGCCTTGAACTTGTTCTAATGAAGCAAAGCGATCCTGTGCTTTGTAAAATCTCGAATAGAGAACCTGCTGCTCTTTCATCATCATCTGCATCTCTTTATTGGATGTTAATGATAATTATTATCAGATAAAATTTTAAAAACAACCCTTTGTTTATCTTTTTATAAAGTGAGCAGAAAAAGAAAAAGCCGATACACGAAGTATCGGCTTTCTGGAGTCAGTACCTAATCCCTACAATGTAAGTACTGATTCATTTTTTGCTAAACATCTTTGTTTAATGGTCGTGCTTAGTGGTCGTGAGCTTCACCTGCACCTTTCGGGTAACGGATGTTCTCAACCATATCTTGTACATCTTGTGGTACTTCAGCAGTTACTTTGTTTACAGCAATCGATACTACGAAGTTTAGACACATACCTAGCGTACCGATGCCTTCTGGGCTGATACCAAACCACCAGTTTTCAGGTGTGCTTGCTGCTGGGTTAATGAACTTGAAGTAGATGATGTAGCTTGCTGTGAAGGCAATACCTGACAACATACCTGCAATTGCGCCTTCCTTGTTCATCTTCTTGTAGAAGATACCTAGGATAATCGCTGGGAAGAAGGATGCTGCGGCTAAGCCGAAGGCAAACGCTACTACCTGTGCTACAAAGCCTGGTGGGTTAATACCTAAGTAACCGGCACCGACAATCGCGACCATGGCTGCCAGACGAGCGGCTAACAGCTCCTGCTTGTCGGTCATGTTTGGTCTGAAGCCTTTCTTCAACAAGTCATGTGAAATCGACGTTGAGATGACCAATAGTAGACCCGCGGCTGTTGATAGTGCGGCTGCTAGGCCACCGGCTGCAAGCAGTGCTACAACCCAGTTTGGTAGTTTCGCTAGCTCTGGAGAAGCCAGTACGATGATGTCACGGTTAATCTTCATCTCGTTGCGCTCATCGCCCGAGTAGAACATTTTGCCATCGCCGTTCTTATCTTCCCAACCTACTAGGCCAGTGCTTTCCCAGTTTTTGTACCAGCTTGGTGCGTCCGCTGCAGCGACACCTTGCATGTCAGGGCCGTTGATTGTTTCGATCATGTTTACACGAGCGAATGCTGCAACGCCTGGTGCTGTTGTGTATAGCAATGAGATGAACAGTAGTGCCCAACCCGCTGAGATACGAGCATCACGTACTTTTGGTACCGTGAAGAAACGAATGATTACGTGTGGAAGACCCGCAGTACCGACCATTAGAGCCGCACAGATGAAGAATACATCTACCATGCTCTTGTTACCTTCGGTATAGGCGGTAAATCCGAGTTCTTCGGTCAGTCCATCCAGTTTATCAAGAAGGTAAACATCTGTGCCTGATAGCGTAGAGCCCATACCAACTTGTGGAAGTGGGTTACCTGTCATCATGATTGAGGTAAAGATTGCTGGAACAAGGAAGGCGAAAATGAGGACACAGAATTGAGCTACCTGCGTATAAGTGATGCCTTTCATGCCACCTAGTACTGCGTAGAAGAACACAATACCCATACCAATGATGATGCCTAGGTTAATATCAACTTCTAGGAAACGAGAGAATACAACGCCCACACCACGCATCTGGCCTGCAACGTACGTAAACGATACGAAGATTGCACAGAATACCGCTACCATACGTGCCGTTTTCGAGTAGTAACGCTCACCGATGAAATCAGGAACCGTAAACTGACCGAACTTACGTAGGTAAGGTGCTAAACATAGCGCAAGTAGTACATAACCACCAGTCCAACCCATTAGGTAAACCGCACCGTCGTAACCAACGAATGAGATGATACCTGCCATTGAGATGAATGATGCTGCCGACATCCAGTCAGCGGCGGTCGCCATGCCGTTTGCTACTGGGTGTACACCACCGCCAGCAACGTAGAACTCACTAGTAGACCCTGCACGAGCCCAGATTGCGATGCCGATATATACCGCGAAAGTAATACCGACGAGAATAAACGTCCAAGTTTGAATATCCATGTTCTAGCCTCTAGTCTTCCTGTACGTTGTATTTTTTGTCGAGCGCATTCATGCGGACAACGTAAATAAATATCAGCGCCACGAAGGTGTATATCGAACCTTGCTGAGCGAACCAAAATCCTAGCTTGAACCCGCCAAACTGAACGGTATTGAGGGCATCCACAAATAAGATGCCAGCGCCGTAAGACACCGCAAACCAGACCGCGAGCAGTGTTCCCATAATTCCCAAGTTTTCCTTCCAGTAGGCTTGAGCATGTTCCGTAGATTCGAACGCCATTGCCTTCTCCTTTATTCCGTTTTCGTAGAAACTGTTTTTGTGAAACCGTTTTGTAAAATAGCGTGTTAACGTAATGTTACGATTTAGAATGTAGCAAGGATAATTCAAGGGATCTGTGCAACTTTAGTCGGGATGGTATTAGCGCTAATGTACTGAAATATGGGAGCTAGGAGACATAATCATAGAAAAATGTGATGTTAAAATGTTGTTAAATTAGCCAAAGGTCTAACAAAAAGGGATGAATTAGACTGCGAGTCATAAAATTTAACAACTAAATGACCGAGAAACGGTATTTAGCCCTGCTTATGACACGAAGCGAAACATAAGTTTGTTATAGTAACAACGGCACTTTCACCGACCGTGCCTTGCTAAACGGCAGAAGATCAACAAGCTAGCGGCAGAAGATCAACATGCTTATATCTTGAGTTTTATTCTTTGGGGGAACGAATTGGACGCAATAACTATCAACCACTTATTTTTAACTGGTGCGGTGCTCATCGCCATCAGTGTGCTTTTCTCACAAGTGTCCTCACGATTGGGCGTTCCGATTCTTTTGATCTTTTTATTCGTTGGTATGTTAGCGGGTGAAGATGGACCCGGTAATATTCATTTCGATGATTACTCACTGACCTACTTGGTGAGTAACCTTGCGCTTGCCGTGATTCTGTTGGATGGCGGTATGCGAACCAAGGTGGCGAGCTTCAAGGTCGCTTTCTGGCCTTCGCTCTCGCTGGCGACGATAGGTGTCGCATGTACAGCAACCTTAACCGGATTAATGGCGGCTTGGCTGTTTGACTTGTCATTAATGCAGGGCATCTTGGTCGGGGCGATTGTTGGTTCAACCGATGCGGCAGCGGTATTCTCTTTGCTGAAAGGACAGAGTCTCAATGAGCGTGTTGGCTCAACCCTAGAGATCGAATCGGGCACTAACGACCCAATGGCGGTCTTCCTGACGGTGACCTTAATTGCGCTGTTAGGTAACCCTGACGCTGAGATGGGAATGAACTTCCTACTGCAAAGTTTTGCGATGCAGTTTGGTATCGGTACTCTTGTTGGTATTGGCGGCGGCTGGGTTCTATGGAGCTTAATCAATCGAGTACAATTGGCTGATGGCCTTTATTCCATTCTGGTACTCAGTGGGGGCGTGGCGCTGTTTGCGTTCTCTAACATGCTTGGCGGCAGCGGCATTTTATCGATTTACCTAGTGGGCTTGTTCATTGGTAATCGTCCGACGCGCTCGCGACACTCTATTCTTAATGTTCTTGATGGCATGACGTGGCTAAGCCAGATCGTGATGTTCTTGGTATTGGGTTTATTGGTGACGCCATCAACGTTGATGGACATTGCTCTGCCTGCGCTGGCACTGGCCTTCGGTATGATTTTGTTTGCTCGTCCGCTGTCGGTTTGGTTGGGTTTACTGCCGTTCAGAAGCTTTTCCACCAAAGAACGCTGGTTTGTTTCTTGGGTAGGTTTGCGTGGTGCAGTACCAATCATCTTAGCGGTATTCCCGATGATGGCAGGCCTGCCCAATGCTCAGCTGTATTTCAATATCGCGTTCTTCGTGGTTATGGTGTCGCTGATTGTTCAAGGCGGCAGCTTGATGAAAGTCGCGAGATTGGCTCAAGTGACTTTACCACCGACGCCAACACCGATTTCTCGTACTGGCATTGAAATTTACCCTGCTAGTGAGTGGGAGATATTTGTCTACAAGCTGAAAGAAGAGAAGTGGTGTGTGGGCGAACCACTAAAGCGTTTGTCTATGCCGGAAGGAACGCGAATTACTGCACTGTTTAGAAAGGATGCCTTGCTTCACCCATCAGGCAGCACCGTGTTAGAGGCGAACGATATCTTATGTGTGCTTGGTCAAGACAAAGATTTGGACAGCTTAAGTTCGTTGTTCAGTGAGGCGCCTCTAGCAGAAGAGGCGGCACGATTCTTTGGTGACTTCTTCTTGGATGTTGAGCTATCAGTTGCGGCAGTGAGTGATTGTTATGGTATTGAACTTGGCTCGGAAGAAGAGCGAGAAATGACGCTAAAACAATTGGTTGCTCAAGAGCTTGGCGCACACTCTGTATTGGGTGATAGCTTTGAGTGGCATGACATCACTTGGGTGGTTGCAGAGATAGATGATCATAAAGTCGTCAGGTTGGGTTTATGTTTACCTAAGACGACTTTAGAAGAGGATATCAGTGAAGCTTAATTGTGGACTTCTTGTAGCAAGATAACCGCTTGAGTACGATTTTTCACATCCAGTTTACGGAAGATGGCCGTCATATGTGCTTTGATGGTCGCTTCCGAAACATTCAATTCATACGCGATTTGCTTGTTAAGCAAGCCGTCAGAAAGCATCCCTAATACCTTGTATTGCTGAGGCGTCAGTGTGGAAATCTTTTCTGCAAGGTCGCTACACGCTGCATTATTGGTGATAAGCCCTTCAGGGAAGAACGGGTCGCCATTCAGCACTTGATTCAGTGCACTCACCAACTCACGCATATCACTCGACTTAGGAATAAAGCCAAACGCACCGTGGCTCTTCACCTGAGTGACCACGCTGGCATCTTCACTGGCAGAAACCACCACAATCGGTAGATCTGGGTATTCAGCGCGCAGTTGAATTAAGCCTGACATGCCATTGGCGCCCGGCATTTTCAGATCGAGCAGTAATAGATCCGGCTCGCCTTCTTTCTTTAGCAGAGTCAGTAAGGCATCGAGAGAATCGGCCTCAAGCAGGTTCGCACCACTGATCGCCATATGAACTGACTGAAACAGGGCGTTGCGAAAGAGAGGGTGGTCATCAGCAATGATGATGGTATAGGTCGAGTCCATGACGTTCATACTTTTAACAATTTAGTTAATATTTATTATCATCCTGATTGAGTATGTGGACAATATCTATGCATTAAAAGTCTGAACCATATCGACTTTTATCCCCGGAATAAGAAAGCGTTACTCTGAATAGCAAAAAAGCCGCACTGCCATCTCGTTACGGAGGGGCGGTGCGGCTTTCGATTCGGCTTATATTTTAGTGAATATTGCCGTTATAGCTGGTGGTTTTGCATGTGTTTTAAGAATACATCGGCAGGCATAAAACCGGTTACACGAGCATTTGGAACATGGTTACCCTCACCATCCCAGAACTCAATCGTAGGTAAGCCAAGTACCTGTAATTGTTTAAGCAGTTCAATGTCTTGAGGCATGTTTCTCGTTACATCGGCTTGTAGCAGTACGAAGTCAGAAAGCTTGTTTTCCACATCAGCTTGATGGAAGGTGTACTTCTCGAATTCTTTACATGCCACACACCAATCGGCGTAGAAGTCGAGCATCACAGGCTTACCGAGTTTCTTCGCTTCGATGAGCTGGATTTCTAGTTCTTCAACCGTGTTGATGCGTGCAAATTGGATGTGTTGTTCTACCGTCACGCTCTTTTCTGCAAACCAGTAATTGAGCGCAGGTTGAGCTGATGCGAACAGGCCAAGCATCGCAATGATGCCCACAGCGCTTTGCTTCCAGCCACCAAATGGCAGTGCATTCTTACTGTGGTAAAGCCAACCAAAGGCGATGAAGCCAAGGCCAGACCAAAGCACGGTTGCCCACAATTCAGGAATGATGCGCTCTAGCAGGAAGATAGGCGCGGCAAGCAAGATAAAGCCGAATACGATCTTCACCTTGTTCATCCAGCTGCCCGCTTTAGGCAATAGCTTATTACCAAACACTGCCACTAAAATCAGTGGGATACCCATACCCATAGCCAACGCGTACAGAGCAATTGCACCGGTAAATAGGTCACCACTCTGAGCCACATACAGCAGTGCGCCTGACAATGGCGCCGTGGTACAAGGTGAACACACCAAGCCAGAGATAGCGCCCATTGCGAATACGCCCAAGGTATTGCCACCTTGCTGCTTGTTGCTTTGGTTGTTGAGCCAAGTTTGGATGCTGCTTGGCAGTTGCAGGTTATAAACGCCAAACATCGACATTGCTAACGCCACGAACAGAACACTCAGCGCGATCAGCACGTAAGGGTGCTGCATAGCGGCTTGGAATTGCATGCCTGCTGAAGCAACCACTAAACCTAATAAGGTGTAGGTTAACGCCATGCCTTGCACGTAAATAAAGGACAGCATCAGCGCGCGACCTTGGCTGAGTTTGCCACCACCTAAAACGATACCCGTTAGAATCGGATACATAGGCAGCACACACGGCGTAAAGGCTAAACCAACACCGAGTGCTAAGAATAATAGAGGGGTCCACCAACTGTCACCGAGCTTATCGGCTAAGCCTGCTTCTTTTGAAACAGGGGTATTTGGCTGTTGAGTCGTGTTACTTACAACGTCTGCTTTCGGAGATGTTGGTTGCGTAGAAACATCGGTTTCGTTGCCAGCAGAAGATGAAGCTTGTGAGTCACTACCTTGCGAATTAGCAGAACCTGTTGCTGTGAAAGGTTCAATGTCGATGATACGAGTCTCTGGTGGGTAGCAGAACCCTGCGTCCGCACAGCCTTGATACTTAACGATCAGCTGTGAGCCATCTTGGTAACTCTGCAGAGGAACTTGCACGAATAACGGCTGAGTATAAATGCTCACCTCACCGAAGAATTCATCTTGGTGCGGCTTACCATCTTCTAATTCAACATTACCGATAGCGAGATTTTGCCCGGTGAACGAGAGGCTATGTTGATAGAGGTAGTAGCCCTCTTTTACTTGCCAGTCGAGAAGGACTTTGTCGTCTTGCTGGTAGTAATTGAAAGGGAAAGCTTGGTCTACAGGGACAAAACCATTGTTATTGCCTCCGAAGCTTGGCTCGGCGTTGTCGTTCCCAAATAGCGCCCACGCAGGCTGGGTGAATAGGGAAACACAAACAAAAAGTAATGTGGCAAGTCGTCGCATACTATTTAGTCATCAAAATGGAGTTGAAGGTATCTTAACTCAATCAGACCGTAATAGTTTGCTATTAGTTTCATCGGCAAACAAATATCCCCTAAGGCGGGATAGCGATTTTATTGGGTAATCGAGTGGGGAGCTGCAATTCAACTTGAGTGACTTGCCTTTGTAAAAGAGACATTTAAGCTACACCCAAGCGTGCTTTTACTACTTGTTCGCAAGCATCAATATTCATCGTATCTTTTGGAATAATAAGCACGGTATCATTACCGCCAACGGTGCCGATAATCTCAGTATGTGGGTCGATATCGACTAATCTTGCGACTAATTGAGCACAACCTGGATGAGTTTTTACGATGACCATCGCTTGGTTATGAGTGATGAATTCGATTTGCGATGAGATGGATGCATCGACACGAACCGGTGCACTTTCAACCGTGATGCAGTAAACCTTTTTACCGCAAGCATTCTGAATTTTGACAACACCAAGCTGTGACAAAATACGAGATACGGTCGATTGGCTGATACCGGTATAGCCAATATCGACGAGTTTCTCTCGCAGTTGATTTTGGGTCGAGAAGCTTTGTTGTTGTAGTAAGCGTTTGCACGCTGCAGTCAGTGTTTTATCTTCAGCTGAATACAAGCAACCGTGCTCAGTGATTGGGTTCATGAACAACTCCTTAAGGTCAACATGTGGTTATCGCTTGTCCATAGCGCCGAGCGTACTCCCAAAGCCGTAGAGTACGATTGTTAAATAGGGCTTACCGATGAATCCCGAAATAAAGAGGGAAGGTATGCGTGATGTATGATCGTCTATCCCTTGAGTCTACCACTAAAGGATAGTTATCTTTTTGAAGGGGATCACCAAATAAAATTCTAGTTAATTGCTTTTATTTTGGAGTTTTATTCTTTTGTTAAATGGATATTTATTCCAAGTTTGGCATAAATATCCATCGGTATTAGGGTGCTTTGGAGACCGTGATAATGGCGCTAAGGGTTAGCGAATTTCACTCATGATCTCGCGAGAGAATACTTTTTCACAGTAGTGACATTTTAGCTGCACGTTTTCCTGTTTTAGCTGCACTTTAAAGCTGCTTTCGACTGGCTCACCGTGCGAAATACAGTTGCTATTCGGGCAAGAGTAGACACTGTTGATTTGGTCTGGCAGCACTAATGTTAGCTTGTTCACCACCTTGTACTCTTCAATCTGATTGACCGTCGCTTGCGGGGCGTACAGAGCCAATTGGTTGGCTTGTTCCTTGGTCAGGAAGATGTTCTCAATCTTGATTAGATCTTTATGGCCAAGTGCCGATGATGGCAGGTTTAAGCCCATAGTGATGCGCTGTTCTGTCTTGTGTAGCTTAAACAGTTTAAGGATTTTGATACCAAGGTGAGCAGGGATGTGGTCAATCACGCTGCCGTTACGGATCGCTTCTACTTGTAGCTGAGTTTGTTTAACCATGACTGTTTCTCCTGCTTATAAAGTGTCGTTAAGAACTAGGGCCAATAGGGCTTCGCGAGCGTATACACCGTTTTCAGCTTGTTCGAAGTAGTAAGCGTGTGGCGTTTTATCAACGTCGGTGGTGATTTCGTCGACGCGTGGCAGCGGGTGAAGTACCTTCATGTTTTGACGAGCGTCTTTCAATGTATCGGCGGTGAGGATGTAAGCCGATTTCATGTGTGCGTATTCCGACGCATCAAAGCGCTCTTTCTGCACGCGAGTCATGTACAGAACATCCAGTTCCGGCACGACTTCTTCAATGCTGCTGTGAGTGCTGTATTGGATGCCCATCTCTTCCAATTCTTCACAGATGTAATCTGGCATCTCTAAGACTTCTGGCGCGATAAAGAAGAAACGCACGTTATTGAATTTCGATAGTGCTTGGGTCAATGAGTGCACGGTACGGCCATATTTTAGGTCGCCGACGAACGCCACATTGAGGTTATCGAGCGTGCCTTGTGTTTCGTAAATCGAGAACAGGTCCAGCAAGGTTTGCGTCGGGTGCTGGTTAGCACCGTCGCCGCCGTTTACTACCGGCACACCGTTAGAAAATTCAGACGCTAAACGTGCTGCCCCTTCTTGTGGGTGACGCATTACAAAGGCATCGACGTAGGATGAAATAACCTGCACTGAATCGGCAAGTGTTTCGCCTTTCTTCGCCAGTGAGGTGTTACCGCCATTATCAAAGCCAATGACCGTGCCACCAAGGCGCTGGACGGCGGTCTCAAATGAAAGGCGAGTTCGAGTTGAAGGCTCAAAGAAGCAGCTCGCAACGACTTTATTTTTCAGCAACTCTGGGTTTGGCTCGGCCTTGAGTCTTGCTGCTGTGTCGACGATAAGCTCCAGTTCATTACGAGTGAGCTCAGGTATGGAGATGATGTGCTTGTTAAATAACGAATGCGCCATAACGGGTCTTCCTTCTATGCATACAGTCAAATTGCGGACAAAAAAAAAGCCCCCTAAAAATAGGAGGCTTCGAAACGATCAATAGAGCAAAATAAAAATGACACCACCGCCACTCTTTGGCGTGTAGTTTGACAATCATGTGCGACAGAATTGCAGTTCATTTTTTGCTCTCTTAAGACAAATTGCGGAGGATTATACTCAGATAAAAACGGCATGCAATACTTTCTGTAAAGTATTCATTTAATGGATTTTTATGCGAAATAACCTCTACATTTTGCTTTGATTTAAGCCCTTGTTGAAACAGAAAATCTCAGGGTTTTTGGGGCGATAATGCCCTCAAGTACATGAAAAAAAATGCGGGCTTTATCCAAGGGCTAAATCCCAAGTTCGCCGCCCGCATTTCCCTGTCATTACACTTAACTTGTCAATGTCTCGCGAACAAGTGAGTGCTTAACTTCTTAGTTGTTTCGATTCTTAGCTGTTTAGGTAATTAACTGCCTAGTGTTGCAACCATTACTGCTTTGATGGTGTGCATGCGGTTTTCAGCTTCATCGAACACGATAGAGTATTCAGACTCAACTACCTCATCAGTCACTTCCACACCGTCTTTTAGCTGTGGATATTCAGCCGCAAGTTGTTTGCCTACCGTGGTATCTTCGCCATGGAAAGCTGGCAGACAGTGCATGAATTTCACATGTGGGTTACCCGTTGCTTTCAGCATTTCCATGTTCACTTGGTAAGGCATCATTAGGTTGATACGCTCAGCCCATGCTTCTTTCGCTTCGCCCATAGATACCCAAACGTCGGTGTACAGGAAGTCACAACCTTGCACGCCTTCTTGAACATCTTCAGTCAGTGTAATTTTGCCACCTGTGTGCTCTGCGATTTCACGACACTGAGCCAATAGTTCTTCTTGTGGCCAGAACTGTTTTGGAGCAACAAGGCGAATGTCCATGCCCATTTTCGCTGCGCCAACCATCAGAGAGTTACCCATGTTGTTGCGAGCATCACCTAGGTAAGCAAAGCTGATTTCATGCAGTTGTTTACCACGGCCGTATTCCGTCATGGTTAGGAAGTCAGCAAGAATTTGTGTAGGGTGGAATTCGTCAGTCAGACCATTCCATACTGGAACTCCAGCGTAAGCGCCTAGCTCTTCAACAATCTCTTGACCGAAGCCGCGGTATTCAATGCCATCGTACATACGGCCAAGAACGCGAGCGGTATCTTTCATTGATTCTTTGTGGCCAATTTGAGAGCCAGATGGGCCTAAGTAAGACACGCGAGCGCCTTGGTCGAATGCCGCTACTTCGAATGCACAGCGAGTACGAGTTGAGGTTTTCTCAAAGATAAGCGCAATGTTTTTGCCAGTTAGTGTTGGCTGTTCGTAACCGTTGTACTTCGCTTTTTTTAGCTCCATAGAAAGATCTAATAAGTGTTGAATTTCGCGTGGAGTGAAATCTAGTAGTTTTAGGAAGTTACGATTGCGTAGGTTAAAAGCCATGATGTATTCCTTCTTAGATTTAGGCGCTTTCTTGTTACAGGGAAAGAAAATTCAAGAAAGCGCGATTCAATTTTTGTGTATTAATTTCAGTTCAAACGGTGATTCAGTTTTCTCGCAAGGTTTGAAAAGCTCGCGAGTAGATTAATCTTTGGTGATGTTGGTGCCCGCCAAGCCTTGCAGGATTTGCAAACCATCTTCGAGTGCACCAATACCGACGACTTTGCCGCCTTGCTGAATGAATTCGCACGATGCTTCAATTTTTGGTCCCATAGAGCCTGCATCAAATTCGAATTTCGCCAGTTCACTTGGTGTGGTGCTGCGCAGTGCGTGTTGAGTCGGTTTGCCCCAATCAAGGTAAACAGCGTCCGCGTCGGTCAAAATAAGCAGTGCATCCGCATCCAGTTGTTTCGCTAAGAAAGCCGCTGACATGTCTTTGTCGATAACCGCTTCAACACCCACTAATTTGCCGTTCTCTTTTTTCACTGGGATGCCACCGCCGCCAGTACAAATCACTAGGTGGCCTGCATCGATAAGTTGGGTGATCGCTTCGTGCTCAACAATGCCAGTAGGGCGTGGGCTTGGCACAACGCGACGGAAGTGTTGGCCGTCTGGTTTGACGATCCAGTGGAATTTCTCCGCCAATTCACGCGCTTCCGCTTCTTCGTAGATCGGGCCAATCGGCTTCGTTGGATCGGCGAATGCAGGATCGTTTGGATCAACGGTCATTTGGGTCAACATGCACGAGATGTTGCGGTTAGGTAGATAGTTCTTGAACTCTTGCATCAGCATGTAGCCGATCATGCCTTGAGTCTCACTGCCCAATACATCTAGCGGATACGGGTTTACTTTTTTGTATTCCAAACCTTGCAGAGCCAGTAAACCAACTTGTGGGCCATTACCATGTACTAGAACCACGTTGTACACTTTCGCGATTTCAGACATGGTTTTAACCGCTGTTTCAATATTACGGCGTTGAACATCGGCTTCTAACGGCTCACCGCGACGAAGTAAGGCATTACCGCCGAGTGCAACAACAACAGTTTGCTTAGTCATAATTGTGTTCTCTCATTTTGGCCAAGCTGAGATTATTTAAGATCATTCAACTTGGCCGTTTTCGTCTTAGTGATTAGATACCATCACGCTCAATTGGGCAGCTCATGCAGCGTGCGCCACCGCGACCGCGGCCAAGTTCATCTCCAGGGATAGGAAGAACTGTGATGCCTGCTTTATCGTATTTTTCATTGGTGTAGGTGTTGCCTTCGTAGCCAATCACAACGCCAGGTTTAACCGTTAGAACGTTGTTTGCATCGTTCCACTGCTCACGTTCTGCATGGAAGTTGTCACCACCGGTCGTGATTAGGTTTAGCTTGTCTACGCCAAGTGCTTTTTCGATAGCTGTTACGAAGTAGCCTTCTTCTTTCACTTTCACTGCGCCAGACTCATCACCAGTTAGGTTCCAGCACTGTACGTCTTTACTCACCACTTCAGGGTAAACAGAGAACGTATCTTCGTTCATGTGCGTCATAACGGTGTCTAAGTGCATGCAAGAGCGGTGTTTTGGTAGCTGCATTGCGATAACTTGTTTCGCTTGACCGTGTTTGAATAGGCTAGATGCTAAGTGCTCAACACCTTGTGCTGTTGTACGCTCAGACATACCGATAAGAACCGTACCGCGACCGATTACAAGAACGTCACCGCCTTCAATGGTTGAGTTGTCGTAGCTGATGTTTTCTTCATCGCCGAAGTACTTAATGAAGTCTTGGCCAGCAAATGTTGGGTGCCAGCGGTAAATAGCGCGAACGTGGTTGGTTTCACGTTGACGAGCAGGTTTCGCCATCGGGTTGATGGATACGCCACCGTATACCCAGCAAGATGTGTCACGAGTAAATAGGTGGTTTGGTAGCGGTTCGATAATGAAGTCGGTTGGTGCGTGCATGCCTTGCATCATTGAAGATGATTTCATTGGCATCTCAGCGTAAGACAGACCACCCGTTAGGATTTTTGCTAGTTCTAGGTTTGGTAAGTCGCCCAAGTAGCAGCGCACATCGTTAGCAAAGGTTTTGCCTAAGCGGTAATCAGAAACTTGATGATTCAAAAGCCAATCTTTCGCTTCTGGCACTGCTAGCGTGTCTGCTAGTAGGTCAGTAAGAAGAAGAACTTCAACACCTTGATCACGCAACGTTTGAGTAAATGCGTCATGCTCTTTACCAGCACGTTCAACAGCCAGTACGTCATCAAATAGTAAATCGTGACAGTTAGAGGGTGTTAGGTGAGTCAGTGCGCGTCTTGGACGGTGAACTAGAACGCGGCGTAATTGACCTATTTCAGAACCTACATAGAACTTACTCATGATCGTCTCTCTCTTATATATTTGAATTACTTTTATCGCTAAGAGTAATTATTTATTTTCAGTTGAGAAGAATGAATTATTTATTCATATCTCTTGTCTGGAATTAATATTACGCCTGCTAGTCAGGTATTCTTAGAGATCTATCACAAATCGTTTTTTATCCCGCAGCCCTTTAAAATTAAGGGTTTTAACAAACTTTATGCACTTTCAGTTATGAATAATACATTCTAAATAGTTAGCAGTTAGGGAACTTTATGCACGCTTTTTTGACGAAACTTACTAGAATCTAATTTACGAGGGATTATATGCAGAATAGTTTTATTGATAAGAGTGTACTTAGCTTGGAAGTATGCAGTGTTTTTATTTAGATATTTAATTTTGGATGTGGAATTAATTGTTTATTAACAAAGTAAATGCGAATAAAGCTGTTGCGATCACATTTTAAAATCGGCTGTTTAAGTGTGTTTTTTGATAGAAAAGGGCATTAATCCTCGTCTGTTTATTAGGCTATTAATTACTTTAAATATAATTAACGCTAATAAGTGACTAACTATTTGTTTAAACATCATGGTTGAAAATAGAGTGTTATTTCATCAAGAAAATTAGATGTTTAAAAGTAGGATTGATTCTTCTATTGCGAGTGCTTTGAGTTTAGTTGAGCTTGGCTACGAACAGAAGAACCTTGAATATCGCGTGTATGGCTTTGAGGAGCTGTTTCAGTGGCAGAGGGTTACATTGAGAGGGAACAATAAAAAAGCCGCTGTGAGAAGCGGCTTTGGATGAGAAAGGAGTGAAGTGCTGTTAGTTAGATCAGCGCACCAATACTCAGTACAACAATGCAGAACACCATCAATATACCGACTAGTGGCATCACCCATTTAACCCAGCGCACGTAAGGGACACGAGCAATCGCCAAACCACCCATCACCACCGCGGAGGTTGGGGTGATTAGGTTCACCAAGCCAGATGCAGATTGGTACGCAGTGATAACCAAGTCACGACCTACGCCAGCAAAGTCGGCCAGTGGTGCCATGATTGGCATGGTCAGTACCGCTAAGCCAGAGGTCGATGGCACTAAGAACGACAGTAGAATCTCTAAGAAGAACATCACGTTAATGAAGATAACCGAAGAAAGCCCCGTTACCATCTGTTCTGCTGAGAAGAGAATGGTATCGGTGATCATACCGCGGTCCATCACCACTACGATACCACGTGCAATACCTATGATGAGCGCAACGCCAAGTAGGTCGCGGGCACCATCAATGAAGCTGGTGGTAAACTCTTCTTCGCTCATGCGAGCCACAATACCAACGATGATGGTTGCTGCTAAGAACATCGCTGAGATCTCAGCCATCCACCATCCAGCAACGGATACACCATAAATCATTACAGCGAACGAGCCACCAAAAATGGTCAGAATCAGTTTGCGAGTCGCGGTGAATTCAAGTTTTTCGCCGCTCGCATTACCTAAGAAGTGCGCTTTGTTCTCTTCGTATTTGTCGTAGACAATTGATGTTGTTGGATCGGCTTGAACCATTCTTGCGTAACGCATTACGTAGACAACACAAATACCCCAACCAATAATCAACATCGCAATGCGCAACACGATACCGTCTGTAAATGGAATACCAGAGGCGTTGGCAGCGATCACGGTTGCGAATGGGTTAATCGTTGAACCCAGCACCCCAATACCTGCACCAAGCAGTACGGTCGCAGCGGCAACAAGAGGGTCAAAGCGAGCTGCCATCATTACCGGCACTAGCAATGTATAGAAGGGCAGTGATTCTTCCGCCATGCCGTAGACGGTACCACCTGCGGCAAATAGCGCCATCAGTATTGGTATCATCAACTCTTCTCGCCCTTCTAAGCGGGCGGTGACGCGCTCGATACCGGCATCAATGGCACCCGTTTTGGTTACTAGCCCTAAGAAGCCACCAATGATTAAGATGAACAGCGAAACGTCGATAGCCGCCGCTTCATAGCTATTGTGGTCATAGAAGCCGTCAATAGGCGCGAGCAGTACATCAATCACGCCTTGAGGGTTACCTTCTACCGCTTGATAGGTTCCGGTTACGGGTACTTCTCGGCCTAGCTCTTCATTCATTGCACGGTCGTATTGGCCTGCTGGAACAATCCAGGTAAGCAGTGCGACGAACGCAATCAGAATAAATAGAATGGTGTAGGCAGAAGGGAATTTAAAGTTGGCAAAGAAGCCGCCCTTTTTTTTCTCGCTTGGTATCGTTTGAGTTGTCATGGCTATCTCCTTACATCATCTTAAATAGAAGTGATGTGAATTAGCGACTAATGATTTATAGATTGTAAATACACGGACACTTATAAAGCACTCAACGATATAAAGTTGCTGACTTTAAATTAAGGTTGTTTTTATATTTACTAATCCAAATGAAGTTAGATTTAATTTAGCTGCGGTTATTTTATTCCTTACTCCGGTATTTAAGTTTGGTGCTGTTCACAAAAATAATGGCTAATAAAAGGGCTAAAAAATGGCAGAAAATCGTCAAGGTTTTTTGGTTAGTTAGCTTGGATTAATATTCGTTGTGGATTAACTGGAAGTGGAAGGAGATTGATTTGGTAGGTGTTGTTTATGATTAGGCAGAATAATCTTGGAATTTTATTCAAACTTTATTTTTAGGCGGTTTTTAAAGTTTATAATGGTTATTTGATGCGTATCAAATAAACACATTGTGCAGAAAAGAAAAAAGGAAGCCGAAGCTTCCTTTTAGGTTTGGTTTTTCAGCGAGTGTTAGATAAACAGACCGCCGAATGCGAAGCCGAGTGCTACCGCTGTACTGATTGTTGCCACACCAGGAATGAAGAATGGGTGGTTAAATACGTACTTACCAATACGCGTTGAACCTGTGTCATCCATCTCAACCGCTGCCAGTAGCGTAGGGTAAGTTGGAAGTACGAACAGTGCACTTACCGCAGCAAAAGAAGCCACGGCTGTTAGTGGTGCTACGCCAATCGCTAGAGCGGCAGGCATCAGTGCAACCGTTGTTGCACCTTGAGAATAAAGCAGCATAGAAGCGAAGAACAGAACAAGAGCTAGCATCCACGGGTAGTCAGCCAGTAGAGCGCCTGCTACGTCTTTGATTTCAGCAACGTGTGCGTTTACAAACGTTGAACCTAACCAAGCCACACCAAGTACACATACACATGCCGTCATACCAGAACGGAACGTTGGTGCTGAAGAAATCTTCGCTGCATCAATCTTAGTGAACATCACGATAGCCGCTGCTGCTGCCAGCATTACAGACATGATCGCTTCGTTACGACCTAGCGCCGGGTTTTCAATTAGGCCAACAGAGCTAGAGATAGCCGCTGCGTAACAAACCACGAAACCAATTGCAGCTAGGAAGATGTACGTTGCTTTCTTCGCTGTAGGTAGAATTTCGCGTTTCTCTTCTGTTGCTAGCTTGATTAGACCTTTCTCTAGACGTTCTTGATAAACAGGATCGTCTTTCAATTCGCTACCCATGTAGTTAGCAACAACCGCACCAACCATACAAGCGATGAAGGTTGTTGGGATACAAACCATCAATAGCGTTAGGTAATCAACACCAAATGGTGCCAACATTGCTGCGAAAGCCACAACTGCAGCCGAGATTGGCGAAGCTGTGATAGCAATTTGAGAAGCGACAACTGCGATAGACAGTGGACGAGAAGGACGAACACCTTGGCCTTTCGCTACTTCTGCAATAACAGGAAGCGTAGAGAATGCTGTGTGACCAGTACCCGCCATTAATGTCATTACAAAGGTCACAATCGGCGCGTAAAAGGTGATGCGTTCAGGGTGTTTACGCAAAAAGTTTTCGGCAATTTGTACCAACCAGTCCATACCGCCAGCAACCTGCATTGCTGCAATTGCGGTGATAACCGACATGATGATCAAAATTACATCGACCGGGATAAAAGATTGGCTTGTTGGAACACCAAGAATTAATGAAAGGGCAATAACACCAGCACCACCGGCAAAACCAATACCGATACCGCCAATTCTGGCCCCCAAAAAGATAAAGAGCAGGACGACAAACAGTTCTACTGCAATCATAAGTAACACCTCATTTAGATTTTATTATGTGAACATTCGCCGCTGGAATGTTCACATAATAGTTCTATGGTTTAGATTCAATTTGGCAAAAGCGCAACCAACGGAAATCCACAAAATAATCATGGTTAACCGTATTGGAGCCTAAAAAAGGGCTCCGTTTGGAACCCTTTCTCGCTAACTTTATTCGTAGCGCTTCGCTTTATACTGAGGATGCATCAAATTTTCAACAGAGAAAATGTCATCAAGTTCTTCTTCGGTTAATAAACCGCGCTCTAGAACCACATCACGAACGCTCTTACCTGTCTCAGCACAGATCTTACCAACAATGTCACCCTCGTGGTGGCCAATGTATGGGTTTAGGTAAGTGACGATACCGATAGAGTTAAATACGTGTGATTCACATACTTCTTTGTTCACCGTAATGCCGTCTACACACTTGTCGCGTAGGTTCACACAAGCGTTTGTTAGGATGTCTAGAGACTCAAACATGCTTTGTGCAATAACAGGTTCCATTACGTTCAGTTGAAGTTGACCACCTTCCGCAGCGAAAGAAACCGTGTTGTCGTTACCTAGAACTTTGAAGCAAACTTGGTTTACTACTTCAGGTACAACTGGGTTTACTTTAGCAGGCATGATTGAAGAACCTGCTTGCAGTTCAGGTAGGTTTAGCTCGTTCAAACCAGTACGTGGACCTGAAGAAAGTAGACGCAAGTCGTTACAGATCTTAGATAGCTTAACTGCTAGACGCTTAAGTGCGCCGTGCGTCATTACGTATGCGCCACAGTCAGACGTTGCTTCGATTAAATCTTCAGCCGCTACACACTCTAGGCCTGTTACTTCTGCTAGGTGTTTCACTGCTAGGCCTTGGTAACCCGGTGCTGCGTTCAGACCTGTACCGATAGCCGTTGCGCCTAGGTTTACTTCAAGCAGTAGTTTTGAAGTGTATTCTAGGTTTTTGATTTCTTCATTGATGGTTACAGCCCAAGCGTGGAACTCTTGGCCAACCGTCATTGGAACTGCGTCTTGAAGCTGAGTACGACCCATCTTCAAAATCGTGTTGAATTCTTGGCTCTTAAGCTCGAATGCACCTTTTAGGTATTCGATCGCATCAATCAGTTTACGAACGCTGTTGTAAACAGAGATACGGAAGCCAGTTGGGTAAGCACAGTTTGTAGATTGGCTGCGGTTTACATGGTCGTTCGGGTTGATGAACTCGTATTGGCCTTTTTCTTTGCCCATAAGTTCAAGAGCCACGTTCGCAACAACTTCGTTTGCGTTCATGTTTACAGAAGTACCAGCACCACCTTGGAAAACGTCCGATGGGAACTGATCCATGCACTTACCCGTGTCTAGAATTAGGTCACAAGCTTGGATGATGTATTTAGCCACTTCGCTTGGAATTACACCTAACTCTTTGTTTGCTAAAGCCGCTGCTTTCTTAGTCATCACCATACCGCGAACGAATTCAGGTACATCTGAGATCGTTACATTTGAGATGTTGAAGTTTTCAACTGCGCGTAGAGTGTGGATGCCGTAGTAAGCATCAGCCGGAACATGACGTTGACCTAATAGATCTTCTTCGAGACGAGTAGCTTGAGGAGCTTCAACTTGAGCTTCTGATTGAGTAGCCATAACAGGATCCTTAGAGAATTATTCTGATTATATAGTTAGTTATTAGCCTATTCTGTGTGCAAATACTCCGTTCGCTAGAATATTGGGCTGATAAATCCGTCCTGACTTATGTGGCACATGATACTGTACTTAGCGCATAAAAATATTAAGTGGATCACCTTTTTCGGTTTTGTTTCGTCAATATTTTGCAAAGTTATTCTTGGTCAATAAACACGCTTATTTACAGGATAAATTTGAGATTGTTAGGGCTTTCAGCGTAAACTGCAAGTAACAAAGGAGGGCGTGTGTTTCCTATCTTATTATTACTATTTATCTTCGTACCCATCATTGAGATTGGGCTATTTATTCAAGTTGGTGGCTTCTTAGGATTGTGGCCAACTATTGCGTTGGTTTTGATCACTGCATTTGTGGGTGCATCGCTGGTTCGTAGCCAAGGCATTCAGACACTTATGTCTGTGCAAGGTCGTTTGCAACAAGGCGAAATGCCAGCACAACAGATTCTTGAAGGCGTGATGCTTGCAGTTGCCGGTGTATTGCTACTGACTCCGGGTTTTATGACGGACGCACTCGGTATGTTGGTATTATTGCCAGCACCAAGAGCGATGATTGCCAAGAAAATGATGGAAAAAATGGTGGTGACCAACATGTCTGGCGGTTTCCATGCCGGTGGGCAAGCTGGTTTTGGCCAGAGCCCATTTGGACAAGACCCATTCAATCGCGATCCATCTGACCAATCAAAAGACGGCAACACCTTTGAAGGTGAGTTTGAGAAGAAAGACGACGACAACGATCGTAACCGCTTAAACTAATTAATTTTTTCTCTCTTTATATAGAGGGAAAACAGAAAAGGCTCTTACCTTTATCCTTCGCAAGAAAGTGATAATGGTAAGAGCCTTTTTTATTGTCTGTCGCTAGCTGTTACTTACTGTTTACTATCGATAACAGATAAAAGATAAGCTTGAGTGTTCGGTTATACCGCGCCTTCAAAACCCATTTGTCGCCATGCTTCAAAAGCAATGATTGCCACTGCGTTAGACAGGTTGAGGCTGCGCGCGTCTGGCATCATTGGAATACGAATGCGTTGTTCCATTGGCATGCTTTCAATGAACTCAGCAGGCAGGCCGCGAGTCTCAGGGCCAAACATCAGCACATCGCCTTGTTGGAATTTCGCATCAACGTGGTGGCCTGTCGTTTTTGTGGTGCAAGCAAAGATGCGGAAATCACCCTCACGTTCATTCTCTAGATACTCAAGGAAAGCTTCTAGGTTCTTGTGACGCTTAACTCGCGCAAGGTCGTGGTAATCCAAGCCAGCACGACGAACCTTCTTCTCTTCAAAATCAAAGCCAAGCGGTTCAATCAGGTGCAGATTTGCGCCGCAGTTAGCACATAGGCGGATGATGTTACCCGTATTGGGTGCAATTTCTGGTTCGTATAGAGCGATATCAAACATGTTGGTTCACAAGAGTAATCAAAGATAGCCCGAGTATACGGTGGCAAGCTGAGTGAGTACAGTTCGCCACCGTCACCATTCGCTTACGCTTGGTTCGTTAGTGCTTGCGCGTAGTTTTCAGATACGGCATTCCAATTCACCACATTCCACCATGCATTGATGTAATCAGGACGACGGTTTTGGTAGCTGATGTAGTAGGCGTGTTCCCAAACATCGAGCGCGAGAATCGGTTCGCCATCACTCGCCACGGTATCCATCCACGGATTATCTTGGTTCGAGGTTGAGATGATCTTCAGTTGCCCTTGCTCTACCACTAGCCAAGCAAAGCCGGAGCCAAAGGTATTGATCGCCGCTTGGGCGAACTGATCTTGGAATGTCTCGAAATCACCGAAGGTACTCTTGATAGCCTCACCAAGCTCGCCCGTAGGTTCACCACCACCGTCTTGCGACATGCAATTCCAATACAAGATGTGATTGTAGTAGCCGCCGCCATTGTTACGCACGGCAGGGCTGTGCTGAGATATGTTGGCAAAGATCTCGGTCAGAGATTGCTGTTCTAGCTCGCTGCCAGACACTGCCGCAACAAACTTATCGTAGTAGGTTCTATGGTGCTTGTTGTAATGCACTTCCATTGTCTTAGCGTCAATGTAAGGCTCTAGGGCATCGTAAGCGTAGGGTAAAGCAGGGAAAGTGTGCGACATGGTAAATCCTCCTTAATTAGAGGATTTACCATAATGATAATAACAATCATTATCAACTGTGATCTTTGTGGGGGTATTACACCGGTAAGATAGGCAGGGTGATTTCGAGTTGTAATCCACCGAGCTGGCTGCGGGTTGCGGTGATGGTTCCGCTGTGTTGGCGAATCGCACTTTCAGTAATGGTTAATCCAAGCCCTGTGCCGCCAGAGTTTCTGTCACGCGCTGTTGAGACACGGTAAAAAGGTCTGAAGATAGAATCGAGTTCATCCTCTGGAACACCATCACCATTATCATTGACGCAAATTGTTAGCTGATCTTGAACCACATGGAACTGTACATCCACTTGGTCTTTACCGTAGTAGATGGCATTGCGTGTAATGTTGTCTAGCGCACTCATCAGCAGTTTAGGGTTCCCCGAAATAGAGCGTTCTGGGATCTCCGAGAACGTCAGTTGTTTGCCCATCTGTTCGGCTTCAAACTCTGCGTCTTTTAAGATCTCTTCCCATAGGCTCGAGATAGGCTGAACCTCACGAGTAATATGGCTGTCGACCTGCATACGAGATAGCGTCAGCAGCTCACTGATCATCTGTTCCAAACGCTGTGCTTCGGTATCAATGCGTTCTAACTCTTGGCTCTCGCCTTGTTTACGAATCGCCAGTGCATTGGCCATGCGAAGACGTGTCAGTGGCGAGCGGAGCTCGTGTGAGATATCAGAGAGCAGGCGTTGTTGCCCCGAAATCATCTGGTTTACCGCTTCTACCATCTGGTTAAAGCTTTCACCAGCTTGTCTGAACTCTGAAGTACCTTTTTCGAGTGTTGGATCGACCTCGAATTGACCTTTCGCCACGCGTTGTGCCGCGCGTTCTAGCCTGCGAGCGGGTTGACTCAGTGCCCAAGCTAACCAAAGTAATAGCGGGGTACTCGCCAACATCACGGCAAGCAATAGCTGCAGAGGTCTATCAAACAGGCGCAGTAAGAATGGCGGTGGTTGGTTCCACTTCACTCCGGCATACATCAGCAACTCTTCACCAGCGAGAGTAATTGGCACTGGCCCTGCGACCATGTAGTGTCCGTAGAGTTTTTGCTTCGGTATCTCAGGGTTATCAATCGAGGTAACAAAGTTACGAATCGCCTTTAGCTTATAGTCTGAATGCCTTTTCGAGGTAAGGACTGCGCCCTCAAGATCGGTCAGGTAGATGCGAGCTCTAGAATCCTTGCGGCTGCGTGGCGCCTCCAGTTGGAAGACAATCTTGCCCAGATTAGGTTCTTTGGCGTAGCGTTTCTCTGTGATTTTAGCGATACGCTCGAGTTTATCGAGGTGATCTGCGGGCACATCTCGCGCGACTCGAGGGTCTAAATGGGGAAGTGACAGCACCGACAAAAGCACCAGTAACATGGTGAACCAAAAGATAGCAAAGATACGTCCATATAAGCTGGTGATTTTAGGTATACGCATTAATCTTCCTCTACCAATAAGTAGCCACGGCCTCGTAAGGTTTTGATACGTGATTTGCCGTCAGTGCGCTCAGGAATCTTCTTACGTAGATTAGAGATGTGCATGTCTATCGCGCGGTCAAACGCTGCGAGCCTTTTACCCAGCACATCCAAACTCAATGCTTCTTTGGTGATCACTTGCCCTGGGTTTTGGATAAGGTGACTCAGTAGGGCGAACTCGGTTGTGGTGAGGTCGATGAGCTCCCCATTGCAGTAGGCTTCTTGTTTGCCCGGGAAGACTTCGATGTCTTGATATTGAACTCTATCACTGGCCGCCTTAGGTGCGGTGTTGGTTTGAGTACGACGCAAGATAGCTCGAATACGAGCTAACAACTCTCGGTCACTGAAAGGTTTAGGCAGGTAATCATCCGCGCCAAGTTCAAGACCAATCACACGGTCGATCTCTTCGCCTTTTGCGGTCAGCATTAGTACCGGCGTTTCCCAATTTTCCCTCAGCTTTTTTAGCGTTTCCATGCCATTAAGGCGCGGCATCATCACATCCAAAAGGACCAGATCAATCTCATCATTGATCGCTTCAAGCCCGGCATAGCCATCATTGGCTTCGGAGACAGTGAAGCCCTCAAAGCTCAAAATGTCTTTAAGTAAGCTGGTTAACTCTGTGTCGTCATCAATAAGAAGAATGTTCGCCATTGGGAAGCCTTAATCATTTAGTTAGGTTAATAATACTGCTAATTATTCGTCAACTTTCACTCTTTACGATTCTTTACGCTTTCTAAACGTCACTTTACGAGGGAAAGACTAATCTATATTCAAGCGCTGAGAAACAGACGCAACACATGACTTATTATACCGAATTGAGGCAACAATTATGAAAATGACTAAGAAACTTGTACTAGCAGCTGCGGCACTTCCACTTATTTTTGGTACAGCAAGCGCGTATGCTTACGGTGGTGGTGATAAAGGTGACCACAAAGGTATGCACGACAAGTGTGGCGGTTTCGATAAAAAAGTAATGCGCCAACTAGACCTAACCGACGCTCAAAAAGAACAGTTAAAAGAGATGCGTGAAGCAGACCGTGCTGAGATGAAAGCAAAGCGCGGTGCAAACAAAACGGCAAAAATGGCGCAAATGAAAGCGCATCACGAAAAGGTTCAAGCATTGGTACTTGCTGACAACTTTGACGAAGCAGCAGCAAACGACCTAGCAAGCCAAATGGTTGAGAAGCAAACTGAGCGTCGCGTAGCAATGCTTAAGAAGCAACACCAAATGATGAGCGTACTAACGGCTGAGCAAAAGACTCAACTGAAAGATATCCAACAAGAGCGCATGACTAAGTGTGCTGACAAAATGGGAAAACGCATGAACAAAGACAAGTAATTCATTGCTTGAAAAATCAGCGTTGAATGAAAGTGTTTAGAAAGAAGCGGCCGAGTGCCGCTTTTTTTGATCCTTAAAAATGAATGTTTTACATCATAGCTGTCATATTCAATTGGTTGTTTGCAGGTTATACTTTGTGCTATCAGTCACTTTATAGCCAAGTTATGAAACAAGAATACGCACGTTTAGTTACGCTCGCCGCTTGGGCAGCCACCACCATCGCCACTATTTTATTGATAGTGAAAGTCGCAGCTTGGTGGGTGACAGGTTCCGTGAGTCTGTTGGCTTCCGTCGTGGATTCAATGCTGGATATCGCGGCCTCTGTCGTTAACCTTATCGTGGTTCGTTACTCTCTGCAGCCTGCCGACAAAGAGCACACCTTTGGTCATGGTAAGGCTGAATCTCTCGCTGCATTAGCGCAGGCAATGTTTATTTCAGGCTCTGCATGTTTCCTTATTCTCAATGGTATTGAGCGCTTCTTCCGACCTCATGAACTGAACTCTCCAGAAATTGGTATCTACGTCAGCCTGTTCGCGATAGTGATGACCTTTGGTCTGGTTCGCTTCCAAAAACATGTGGTCAACAAAACGGGTAGCCAAGCTATTGCAGCCGATTCATTGCACTATCAATCAGACCTTTATATGAACGCCGCGATTATGCTGGCACTGGCATTGAGCTGGTTTGGGATTGGTCAGGCGGACTCAGTATTCGCGGTCGGTATCGGTATCTACATTCTGTACAGCGCTTATCAAATGGCGATGGAAGCGGTTCAGTCTCTGCTTGATCATAAGCTGCCAGATGATGAGCTGAAACAGATTAAAGAGACATCATTGAGCGTGGAAGGCGTGTTGGGTGTGCATCAATTACGAACGCGTCGCTCGGGGCCAATACGCTTCATCCAACTGCATCTAGAATTGGAAGATAATATCCCACTTATTGAAGCGCATCGCATTTCTGACGAAGTAGAGGCTAAGCTTATCTCCGTGTTCCCTGATGCTGATGTATTAATTCACCAAGACCCGTATTCGGTCGTATTTGGACCAGAGAAGCAGCAGAAATTCCACTCGTGGTAATGCGTGCTAAAAATCAGCGGGCAAATGGTAAGTGAGTGGCTTTTGAACTAAAGTGAGTAAAAATTATTAACTGTTAGGTGATTCAAAAACCACCTTAGTAACAATTAATGTTGATTCTGATGTGAATCAACAAAGTTATTGAGTAAAACTGTAATACTCTTACAGAAGTAGAAATGTTACATAATTTTACGCGATTTGAGTGCTATTCCTGTTGAGGAAATGTAACATAACGCACAAATATAGATTTAAAATCTTGTTGATATACAATCAGCAAGAACAAGAATTGAATAATAGATTCCCAAAAATCGAGGGTGAGCATGATTAAGAAGATCGGTGTTTTGACCAGTGGTGGTGACGCTCCAGGTATGAACGCAGCAGTTCGCGGCGTTGTTCGTACTGCGTTATCAGTTGGCATTGAAGTTTACGGTATTTACGATGGCTACCAAGGCCTTGTTGAAGACCGTATCGAAAAGCTTGACCGTTCAAGCGTATCTGACGTGATCAACCGTGGTGGTACTTTCTTAGGTTCTGCACGTTTCCCTGAATTTAAAGACGTTGCTGTTCGTGAGAAAGGCATTGAGAACCTTAAGAAGCACGGTATCGAAGCACTTGTTGTTATCGGTGGTGACGGTTCTTACATGGGTGCTAAGAAGCTGACTGAAATGGGTTACCCATGTATCGGTCTTCCAGGCACAATCGATAACGATATCGCGGGTACTGACTACACAATCGGTTACCTAACAGCGCTTAACACTGTTATTGATTCAATTGACCGTCTACGTGACACGTCTTCTTCTCACCAACGTATTTCTATTGTTGAAATCATGGGCCGTCACTGTGGTGATCTTACGCTTATGTCAGCAATCGCGGGTGGTTGTGAGTACATCATTACTCCAGAGACTGGCCTAGATAAAGAACAGCTTATCAGCAACATCCAAGATGGCATTGCGAAAGGTAAGAAGCACGCAATCATCGCTCTAACTGAGCTAATGATGGATGCTAACGAACTGGCTAAAGAGATTGAATCTTCAACAGGTCGTGAAACTCGTGCAACGGTTCTTGGTCACATCCAACGTGGTGGTCGTCCTACTGCATTTGACCGTGTATTGGCTTCTCGCATGGGTAACTACGCTGTTCACCTTCTTCAAGAAGGTCACGGTGGTCGTTGTGTGGGTATCGAGAAAGAAGAACTTGTTCACCACGACATCATCGATTGTATCGAGAACATGCAGAACCCAGACCGTTCTGAGCTGTTCCGCGTTGCAGAAGAGTTGTTCTAAGCCACGCTTAGCGTTCTCTTAAAGAATTTAAAAACCGCTGATTATTCAGCGGTTTTTTTGTGCCTGCCGTTTGGGTTTCAGAAACGACAGGTAATAAAAAAGGCCAACCTAAGTTGACCTTTCATCTAATCTAAACGGTGAGGTTTAAATTAAGCTTTTGCTTCAGCTGCTGCTTTAGCGATAGCTGCGAAGCTTTTCGCGTCTAGAGCTGCGCCGCCAACTAGAGCACCGTCGATGTCTGGTTGTGCGAAGTAAGCTGCTGCGTTTTCTGGCTTAACAGAACCGCCGTATTGGATAACAACTTTCTTAGCAACTTCTTCAGATTTCTCTGCGATGTGTGCACGGATTTGAGCGTGGATGCGTTGTGCATCTTCAGCTGTAGCTGCTTTACCAGTACCGATAGCCCAGATTGGTTCGTAAGCGATGATAGCGCCTTCAAGAGCTTCAACACCTTGAGTGTTGATAACAGCGTCAAGTTGACGAGCACATACTGCAACAGTTTCGCCTGCTTCGTTTTGTGCTTCAGATTCACCGATACAAAGAACTGGAGTTAGGCCGTTCTCTTTTAGGAATGCGAATTTCTTAGCTACGAACTCATCTGATTCGTTGTGGTATTCACGACGCTCAGAGTGACCGATGATGATGTGAGATGCGCCGAACTCTTTAAGCATTGCTGGAGACATGTCGCCAGTGAATGCACCGCTGTTGTTTAGGTCAGAGTTTTGAGCACCTAGGATGATCGCGCTGCCCGCTTCAGTAAGCGTACGCTCAGCAAGATCAACGAAAAGTGCTGGTGGAGCAACTGCTACGTCTACGCCTGTTACGCCTTCAAGTTCAGCGTTAAGACCGTTTAGTAGATCAACAACCATTTCTTTGCTGCCGTTTAGTTTCCAGTTACCCATAACTACAGGATGACGCATAGGAATATCTCCAAAGTATTTAAATAAATCGAATGTAAAAAAGTAAACTTTATTACGAAATAATATAACAGATTAATATCAACAGATCATGACTGTGGTCATGACTTTCTTGGATCTTACTCAATGGTCAGAGTAGATTTTGAGCATATATCAGTGATCCGGCAGACAGAATAATAGCTAACTTCTCGGATTTTTCATCGTTAGTTGTTATTAAGGGACAAACGATTGCGTTAACAACAGGAAGTAACAATGCCGAATCTAGTTCTAGAGTACTCCAATTCAGTGGATGAGCGAGTAAATATCCAAGGCTTACTGGAAGATCTCCACCAAGTCGCTCTCACATGTGGCTTGTTTGATGTGCCATCAGTGAAATCTCGTTCACTGCGTTGCCATAATTGGTTGGTCGGTGATGAGGAAGATAGTGTAGACTTTATTCATATCAGCTTTGAGTTACTTTCGGGACGAACGGAAGAGCAAAAGCGAGAATTGTCACGATCGTTAATGCAGATCCTGCAAGAACAAGCAAGTCATGTAAGAAGCTTAACGGTGAATATTCGTGATATGGATAAAAGTTGCTTTCAAAAAGTAATAAACTAACCATTGCTGCTGACTTTTAGCGGCGTATAAATTTGAGTATTTAAGATGTCGATGAAAGAATTACTGCTCTCTTTCAAGGGGAGAATTGGTCGTAAGACTTACTGGATTTGGAATGTTTTCTACTACATAGCGATTACCGGTTTTGCTTCAGGTATCTCTGTGTTGTTCCCTGCTTACTCTTATATCCTGCTACCAATCATCCTATTGATGCTTGTGATCCCAGACCTTGCGGTAACCGCTAAGCGCTGGCACGACCGCAATAAGTCTAATTACTGGCTACTATTGAATGTGCCATTAGTATTGGGTCGTTTAGCTTCGCCAATGGTTGCAACGACGACAGAGCCGGTATCGCCAATTCATATGGCGGCAACCGTCGCGGCATTAGTGTGTGGTTTCTGGATTCTGATTGAGTGTGGTTTGTTGAAAGGTACAGAAGGCCGTAATGACTACGGCGAAGACCCATGTAAATATTGAACAGCGAACCAATAAGAAGGGGGCATTACGCTCCCTTTTTCTTTTTAGTGCTTTGCTAATTTCAGTACATTTTAGGTTCGGTATTCGGCTTAAAAGGCACGACATTTTCAGGCAGAGATTCTTCAAAGCCGCAGCGCCCTTCGAGTGCATCTTGGAACTTACAGACCTGACAGCGCAGCTCTTGCATGAGTACGACATTGGCGTGGTGTGGGTTTTTACAACGGCTAACCACTAAGTCGATGTGACTTTGCTGCGCACGAAGTCGGTCTTGCATCACGTCTGAAGCCGAACAAATCATCTGTTCGCACATCTCGTGTTTGAATTGATTGAATGCTTTCGGGTCGCTTTTCGCGAGTTGGACAAGTTCATCAAAGGGTGGCAGTTTTTGAGCGGGTTGTGGATGCGCCATCATTCCTTCCTTAGCATTAAGCGTGTTTCATATGCTCTAAGCTTAAGAAAGAAATCTGTACAAATTTTAATCTATTTGTATTTTCTCAATATTGAGACGGTATTAGCCGATTACCTTTGCAATCAAAGGGCGGGTGTTAAGGTGTAAGTGCAGCGTCGTTCGCCAGCAATGATGTGCTCTGTACGGCTCACGTGACACTCATCTTTTAGTAACTCAGTAAACACGTTGAGCTCAGATTGGCACAGGCTAGGGCAGCGAGTTGCAGCCTTACAGATAGGGCAGTGGTTCTCAATTAAGATGTAGTGATCATCATGCTCTTGAAGCTCAGCCATGTAGCCTTCGTCTTCACGAAGCTGGGTGAGTTTTTTAAGCTTGCTGATGAGTGAATCACAGCCAGACAGCGCAGTTTGATACTGCTTAAGAGTGTGTTGTTCACGCTCGGCAGCAACCTTAGCCAGCCCTTCTTTACCAAATAGATTCTCGACAGCATCAATCACTTGAATGGTGAGTTCACCATGTCGGTCTGAAAATTGGTTATGACCTTGTTGAGTCAGGGACCAGTGGCGAGTCGGGCGACCCACTTTCACTTTCACATCATGAAACGCAAGAATACCGTCATCTTCCAGGCTTTGCAGATGTTGCCTTGCCCCCATTGTCGTCATGCCAAATTCTTCTGACAGTTGTTTCGCGGTTACCGCGCCTTGACGCTTAATGGTCTGTAAGATTCTGTCGCTTGTTTTCATACTATCCCTACCTAATGAACCTTACTATTATGAGGCAAGGTGTTTATAAAGCAAACCATTTACTATATTGATGATAATTTACTCTATAGATAGCGTTTTACTCTATTGGCTGCCATGGTCAGATTCTGGTGCGCTAATAAAACAAAAGGCTGATACTAGGTATCAGCCTTGGAATATTCTGTTTCACCGAATTTAGGCTTACAGGATATGACCTACTACTTCTGGATCTTTACGCTCTAGGTAGTGGATAGATTTGATGCGGCGAATTGTACGGCAGCGGCCACGGATAAGCAGGGTTTCTGTGGTTGCGATATTACCTTGACGAGAAATACCTTCTAGCAAGTCACCCTTAGTGATGCCTGTTGCTGAGAATACAACGTTGTCGCTGCGTGCCATGTCTTCCATCTTCAATACGATACCCGCCGTTACGCCCATTTCTGCGCAGCGCTCAAGTTCAAGTTCACCGTGCTTGCGGTTCTCTTCTGTGTCGCCTTTCACTTCGTGGCGAGGTAGAAGACGACCGTGCATGTCGCCGTCGAGTGCGCGAATTACCGCCGCCGAGACCACACCTTCAGGTGCGCCGCCGATGCAGTACATGACGTCTACTTCACTGTCTGGCATACAGGTTAAGATAGAAGCCGCAACATCACCGTCTGGCACAGCAAATACACGAACGCCCATTGCTTGCATGTCGGCGATGACTTGATCATGACGAGGCTTAGCAAGCGTGGTTACGACTAGAGTATCAAGTGTTTTACCTAGTGCTTTAGCGATGTTTTCTAGGTTTTCTGTTAGTGGCAGTTCTAGGTCAATCACGCCTTTAGCGCCAGGGCCAACAACCAACTTTTCCATGTACATATCAGGCGCTTTAAGGAAGCTGCCTTTTTCGCCCGCAGCCAATACAGCCAATGCATTTGATTGGCCCATTGCTGTCATGCGTGTCCCTTCAATTGGGTCAACTGCGATGTCGACAGCGTCGCCGCCCACACCTACGTTTTCGCCGATGTATAGCATAGGTGCATCATCGATTTCACCTTCGCCGATAACAATCTCACCGCTAATTTCGGTTTTGTTTAATAGGCTACGCATTACTTCTACAGCAGCGCCATCTGCAGCGTTTTTATCGCCACGGCCAAGCCACTTGTAACCAGCTAGTGCTGCACCTTCTGTGACACGAGAGAATGACATTGCTAAATCGCGTTTCATGCGGACTCCAAAATTTTCAAAGGGGGAATAGAAATTTCGCGGCGAATTTTACCATATCCAAAAGGAAACGTTTGCCTTTTTGTTTTTTGGAGATTGCTCTCGATCAATTCGCAGTGGAAAACAGTTATTATTCATCAAAATAATCGGTTTGCCGTTGTGGCGGTAATCGTTCACGTCAATATTCGGTAAAAAGCGCTGTTTTTTTCATCGAATGGCGCAAAATATCGAATATATTGAGTGTTTATCCTTGCTCTGCTGAGTAGAATGGGGAAATAAGTGGAGTGAACCTTCACCATCAAACGGATAACTTAAAGGTAGGCCAGAATGTCTTTTGAAGTACTAGAGCAGCTAGAAGCAAAAATTCAAACAGCAGTAGATACAATTGCACTTCTTCAAATGGAAGTGGAAGAGCTTAAAGAAGAGAAACAAGCACTAGCAACAGAAGCTGGTGAGCTTAAAGCAAGCCGTCACGAGCTAGAGCAAAAAACTCAGCAAATGCAGGAAGAGCATTCAGCATGGCAAGATCGCATCCGTAACCTTCTTGGTAAAATGGATGAAGTAGAGTAATCGACTCTTCAGATT
The DNA here is from genome assembly GCF_041467535.1 of Vibrio sp. 10N.247.311.47. Taxonomy (NCBI): domain Bacteria; kingdom Pseudomonadati; phylum Pseudomonadota; class Gammaproteobacteria; order Vibrionales; family Vibrionaceae; genus Vibrio; species Vibrio sp. 10N.247.311.47. The sequence continues at coordinate 75,380 of NZ_JBFSUR010000013.1, read as the reverse complement.
TAAAAAAACGCCCGCTACTCAGTAGCGGGCGTTTTTGTTTGTGTTCTTATGATTTGTTTGTGTTCTTATGATTTGTTTTATTATTTGAAGCTGAGTGAGAGTTACTCGACGTCTTCTTCCTCGACATCCAAATCGAGTTCTACATCTAGAGGTTCGGCAGAAAGAATGATGCCAGTGTTGTCTGCGTAGAGGTAATCTTCAGGTAAGAAGGTCACGCTGCCAAAGTTCACTGGAACGTCTAATTCACCGACACCTTCTTGGCTCGCACCAACAGGGATAGAAGCCAAGGCTTGGATACCTAGGTTCATGTCTTCAAGCTCATCGACTTCACGAACGCACCCGTAAACCACAATCCCTTCCCACTCATTGTCTTCGGCAAGTAGGGCTATCTCAGCATCGATCAGCGCTTTACGTAGTGAGCCGCCCCCATCGATTAACAACACACGCCCCAGACCGTCTTGCTCTAGTACAGAGCGAATCAAAGCGTTGTCTTCAAAACACTTTAATGTAGTGATCTGTCCTGCGAAGGATGCACGTCCACCGAAGTTGCTGAACATTGGCTCCACGACATCAACTTGATCCAAATATATGTCGCACAGTGCTGAAGTGTTGTATTCCATTAGTATACCTTTTGAACAATGAGCTTACTTTGAGTATATCGGCGCTTGATCCCTTTGCAATGATTAGTCTCATTTAACTCAATAGAGTTTGAGCTACGACAACCCCTGCAAACAATAGGTTAGTGACCAGTGAGCATTTCACAATCACGGGCATCATTGGTGCAATTTGCGCTGGCTTTTCGGTTTCCCAAACGGCTTTGCCATGCTTGTAAACAATAATAATGCTCAGCAAAAACGGCAGGCTGATCCAGACCGGCTTTTCTTGAATAAGCAGGTAGATAGCGAAAGACGCAAGGGCGAGGCCAAGCAGAGCAAAATGATAGTGTTTGGCTTTGCGTTGTCCTAGGCGAACCGCCATGGTGCGCTTACCACATTCGCTGTCGTTTTCGATATCACGCATGTTGTTGATATTGAGTACCGCAACCGCCATCAAGCCACAGCCCAATGCCGGAAGGAATAGGCTTGGTTCAACATGGCCAGTGTGCAAGAAGTAAGTCCCTGAAACACCTAATAAACCGAAGAAGATAAATACCGATAAGTCGCCAAGGCCAATATAGCCATAAGGCTTATTACCGACGGTATAAGCGATGGCAGCAACAATGGCTAATATGCCTAACGCAATGAAAGATAAGATACTTTCAATCGAGGTTAAGGCATGAAAAATAAGAATCAGCCCAGCGACCATAGTAAACACGATGTTGAGGATGATCGCTTGCTTCATGGTTTTCGCTGTTACCGCGCCAGATTGCATGGCACGTGTTGGCCCCAGACGATTTTCGTTGTCTGTGCCTTTTACGGCGTCGCCATAGTCATTGGCTAGGTTCGATAAAATCTGTAATAGGGTGGCGGTTAAAAATGCCAGTAGGGCTATCGATAAAGAAAACTGACCACCGGCGAACGCTAAACTACTTCCTGTAAGAATAGAGACAAGTGCGAGAGGCAGAGTTTTTGGTCGTGCGGCATCAAGCCAGATCAGTAGAGATTGTTTCATCGTAGGTCTAATTCTTTGTAAGTCTTCGTTTCATACTGTGATTTGAGTATACGCCCATTTTTCGGGTAATAAAAAGCCCACTAGAAAGTGGGCCTTGAATTCGCTTATTAGCTGCTATTTCTTTGAGATAGAGCAATAAGTTAGAGTTTGGTGTGCTACAGGATGAAGCGGCTTAGGTCTTCGTCTTCAACGAATTCGCCAAGTTTCGATGTTACGTAAGCTTCATCAATCACTAGCTTGCTGCCAGCTTTGTCTGTTGCTTCGAATGAAATCTCATCCATTAGACGCTCCATCACTGTGTGTAGACGACGCGCACCGATGTTCTCAGTGGTTTCGTTTACGCGCCATGCTGCGTCCGCAATCTGGTTGATGCCATCTTCAGTGAACTCAATGTTGACATCTTCTGTTTTCATTAGGGCAATGTATTGCTCTGTTAGAGATGCTTTTGGCTCAGTTAGGATGCGTTTGAAGTCATGTGCTGATAGTGCTTCAAGTTCTACGCGGATTGGTAGACGACCTTGTAGCTCAGGGATCAGGTCAGATGGCTTAGCCACTTGGAATGCGCCTGATGTGATAAACAAGATGTGGTCAGTTTTAACCATACCGTGCTTGGTTGATACTGTGCTGCCTTCGATAAGAGGCAGTAGGTCACGCTGAACACCTTCGCGAGATACATCTGGGCCTGAACTGTCGCCACGCTTACAGATTTTGTCGATCTCATCGATGAATACGATGCCGTTGTTTTCAGCGTTGAAGATCGCGTTCTCTTTCAGCTCTTCTTGGTTCACAAGCTTCGCAGCTTCTTCTTCCGTCAGTGCTTTGAATGCGTCTTTGATTTTCATCTTACGCTTTTTCTTGGTGTCGCCCGCTAGGTTTTGGAACATGCCTTGCAGCTGGTTTGTCATCTCTTCCATGCCTGGAGGTGACATGATTTCAACGCCCATTTGCGGTGCGGCTACATCAACTTCAATCTCTTTGTCATCTAGCTTACCTTCACGCAGTTTCTTGCGGAAAATCTGACGAGTGTTTGAAGAGGTTGTGTCTTCAGTTGATTGCTCGTTCTGACCCCAAGCATCACGCGCTGGTGGTAGAAGGGCATCAAGAATGCGTTCTTCAGCTTGTTCTTCAGCGCGGTATTGTACTTTTTCCATCGCTTGTTGGTGCGTCATCTTGATCGCAACGTCCGTTAGATCACGGATGATGGTTTCAACTTCTTTACCAACGTAACCCACTTCGGTGAACTTAGTCGCTTCTACCTTGATGAAAGGCGCGTTTGCTAATTTCGCTAGGCGGCGAGCGATTTCAGTTTTACCTACACCCGTTGGGCCAATCATCAGGATGTTTTTTGGCGATACCTCAACACGTAGGCTTTCTTCAAGCTGCATACGGCGCCAGCGGTTACGAAGAGCGATAGCCACTGAGCGCTTAGCGTTGTCTTGGCCGATAATGTGGCGATTGAGTTCGTGAACAATTTCGCGAGGAGTCATCTCAGACATGGTTTTTCCTTAATTCTTTAATCACTGTTGAATACAACGTTATTGATGGAAGCGGTCGTTACTCTGGCTTTGGCAGCTCAACGGTGCTTTCTAGTTCTTCAATAGTGTGGTGATGGTTGGTGAAGACACAGATGTCGCCTGCAATGTTCAGCGACTTTTCTGCGATTTCACGCGCATCTAAATCAGTATTTTCTAATAGTGCAGTAGCGGCTGCTTGAGCGAAGTTTCCGCCCGAACCGATCGCAATCAGGTCGTTCTCAGGTTGAACTACGTCACCGTTACCTGTGATGATCAGTGAAGCGGTCTCATCCGCTACTGCTAACAGTGCTTCTAACTTACGTAGAGCACGGTCGCTACGCCAATCCTTCGCTAGCTCAACTGCCGCTTTGGTGAGATGGCCTTGGTGCATTTGCAGCTTGCTTTCAAATTTTTCGAATAGCGTGAAAGCATCAGCCGTACCGCCAGCAAAACCGGCCAGTACTTTGTTGTTGTATAGGCGACGTACTTTACGGGCGTTGCCCTTCATTACTGTATTGCCCAGAGATACTTGTCCATCACCCGCGATGACGACTTTATTATTACGACGTACAGATACAATGGTAGTCACGAGTCGACCTCTTTTGATTATTATTTATGGTTACTACTTATATGTGGCTCCACTATCATGAATTCAAGTGCCACATTTAATGGTATGTCATATCAAAAAAACTAAATGTTACCAGTTGTTTCAAACATCCATTGCCTGTTGAGCCTATGTGTGGCAAGGGTTGGTGGGTTAATAGTTTGTGATAAATATAAAAAAAGATAAAACAAATTTCTAACGTGAAATGGTTAACACTTTTTGTTTGATTTATAAGGAATGATGTTCACTAATCAGTGGTATTCACTGCATAAGGAGTAGTGTGATGAATAGTGACAATATCAGTTTTTTTAATAGAGATATGGATCTGGATGAGCTGTCTATACTGCATCATCTGATGTATCAGGAGGCGGGCGAGTGTTCAACAGAACATCTAAAAAACTCGGTCAACGTTTTTCTTAAACGTCCATTTCCTAACGTTTTAGCGCACTTGGATTTTTTTGGTTACATCGAGATAAATAAGGAGCAGGTCTACCTGACTGACTTTGGGCTTGAGTACTACGAACAAGTACCTCAGTTTCGTTAAAACGCACTCTTTTGATTAACATACTGGTATTGCTTGTGCGATGAACTATTGAACGCTTTCAAACAGCAATAGGGGGAATCTTCTTCCCCCTATTATATATTGAGTTGATTAAGCCCCGTCTTTCCAAATAGCGCAAGGTTCAATTTTCGCCCGTTGCAGCTTATGGCGATCGCGCTCGGCGTCACGCTTCAACTTGTATGGCCCTAGAACCACACGGTACCAGCTACTGCCGTCTTTTTTACGGATTTCACTCGAGATACCTTGGAACGCAATATCTAACTTGCGCGTTTCTGCCTGTGCTGACGTTTTGTATGCGCCACACTGCATCACGTAAGGGATCTTAGAGATCTCTTGTTCTTTGGCTTTAACTTCAATCTCGCGGCTTGGCAGCGTTTCAACGTAGTCCCACTTCTCTTCTGGAGGCGGTGGAATCACTTTCGCTGGTTTTGGCTTAGGTTTTGGTTTGGTAGCCACAGGTGTTGGTGCTGGCGGCTCAGGATCATTACTCAATAAGTAAAGTCCATAACCAAAACCACCGGCAAGGAGGATCGCCAAAAGACCACTGCGCCAAGGTTTACGGCGAGGGGCTTGTTTCTTGGTCGGTTTTTTCGTGCCACGACCGCGTTTTACATAATCTCTATTAGCCACAAGACAATTCAATAGTTGCTGATTCTGCCCTCATGGTAATCCAGATTGCGCGAGGATAATAGTGCAGAAATGGAAGCGGCACATCAAAATGTGCCGCAGATTTATAAGGGTATTTCTAAGGGTTATATTCGAGGTGGCGCTGTACTGCCTCGAACCACTAATTTAGCTTCAAGCAGACGCGAACCTGCTTGCACATCGTTGCCTTTTAATAGATCAAGCATCATCAACATCGCTTGGCGTCCAATCTCATAACGAGGCTGAGAAATGGTGGTTAGCGGTGGATCGCAGTATTGAGCGAATTGGATGTCATCGAAGCCGACAATCGATAGGTCTTGAGGAACGCGCAAGCCCAGCTTCTTCGTTTCTTGAATCGCACCAATCGCCATCGCATCGTTGTGACAGAAGATAGCTGTAGGTTGTTCAGGAAGTGCCAGTAATTGACGAACCGCTTGAGCGCCCGCTTCAAAGGTGAAGTCACCGACCGTGCTATAGGCTGGATTCATTGAGACTCCGGCGCGACGCAGCGCTTGCTGGTAGCCTTGTTGGCGGAACTTACACAGTGTTGCCGATACTGGTCCTGAAATTTGAGCAATACGCTTATGACCTAACTGAGCTAGGTAGTTCACCGCTTCAAAGGCAGAGGTCAGGTTATCGATGTGTACCGTAGGCAGTTCAAGCTCAGGGGCAAACTCACACGCCATTACCATCGGCGGTAAATTCTTTTGTTCAGGTTTGCTGACATCAAACGGATGGTCAGTACCCAGCAGCAACATGCCGTCGGCTTGTTTGGTGAAAACTAAGTTAACAAACGAAGACTCGCGCTTCTTTTGCTGGCCGCTATCACCCAGTAGAACAAGGTAATCATTTTCTACTGCGGCATCTTCGATACCACGAATGATCTCGGCGAAATAAGGGTCACAGATATCAGGAACAATAGTGATGATGGTTTTTGATTCGTTGCGACGTAAGTTTCTAGCTAATGTATTGGGTGAGTATCCAGCTTCAAGTACTGCTGTTTCCACTCGTTTGCGAGTCGAAACTGAGACTTTCTCAGGGTTCATCAATGCACGTGATACCGTGGCTGTTGAGACGCCTGCTAGCTGGGCAACATCCTTCATTGTCGCCATAAATTAAACCCTCTTTTAAGTTCCTTTGCCGCCTAAGCATCTAAGGCGTGAATAATAAATGTAATCGAATAGATATTATGAAAGTGTTGCTAACACTTTTTTTATTGCAATATTTTATTCGTTTAATCCGTGTAAAGTTACGGCTAGATTAACAAAAATCACATGACTAGTGTGAAGTTGCTCACGAGAAATATGAAATATTTGTGAACAAACTTATCATTAGTTTTAACCCAAGTGGGTTTAACTCAAATCTTGCGGCTCAATATCGAGTGACCAGCGAACTTTTTTCGCAGCAGGTAACATATTGATGGCCGGCTTGGCACTCATCAATAGCTTCTGCATTAACGAGCGCGTCTGAGTTTGTAAGATTAACTGCCAGCGCGATTTGCCCGCTCGTTTTGCTAACGGAGCCGGGGTTGGCCCTAACACCATGCAATATTGGTCAAACAGCGGGTGCGATTCCAATGTGTGACGAACCTGACGCAAGAACTCTTCCACCAAGCGAGTGTCATTGGCTTCTGCTCTAAACAGCGTCATAAAGGTATAGGGCGGTAACATTGCCTGCTTACGTTCTGCCAGCGCCGTCTGAGCAAAGTGGTTATAGTCTTTGTGTAGCAAGGCTTGCAACAACCCATGTTCTGGGTGGTGAGTCTGTAAGATCACTTCACCGGGTTTGCTTGCTCGTCCTGCGCGTCCCGCTACTTGGATGAATAGCTGGGCAAGACGTTCAGAGGCACGGAAGTCACTACTATATAAAGAGCCATCCACATCCAATAACGCCACAAGTGTCACGTCAGGGAAATGGTGACCCTTAGCAAGCATCTGCGTGCCGATAAGAATTTGGAATTCACCCTTACGAATCGACTCGAGCGCGCTTTCTAAGCTGCCTTTACGGCGGGTGCTGTCGCGGTCAATACGAATGGTTTTGTATTCCGGGAATAGTTGACCAAGTTGAGCTTCTAACTGCTCGGTACCGACACCCACTGTCACCAAGTTCACAGACCCACAACCTTGGCAGTTGTGCACGATATGCTGCTGAGAACCACAGTGGTGGCAGCGCATCTCATTACTGTATTGGTGATAGGTGTAGTAAGCATCACAACGTTTACACTCGGCTGTCCAACCACAATCGTGACACATCAATGCCGGAGAAAACCCTCGGCGATTGAGGAACAGCATCACTTGGTTGCCTGCTTTGAGGTGTCTTTGCATCTCTGCAATTAACGACGCAGACAGGCCACTTTCTAGATATTCACCTTTAACATCCAACACCTTATTGGTGGTCGGCAGTGCGACACCCGCACGTGAAGTCAGGGTGAGATAACTGTATTTACCTATTTGAGCGTTGTGCAGTGTTTCAAATGCTGGAGTTGCAGAGCCTAACACAACCGGGATCTGCGCTTTGTGCGCACGCATGATCGCCACATCACGAGCGTGGTAGCGCAGGCTATCTTGCTGTTTATAAGACGCGTCGTGTTCTTCATCGACAATGATAATACCTAGGTCAGCAAATGGCGTGAACAGAGCTGAACGGGTACCAATCACGATGCCTGCTATTTTATCGCGCGCCGATAACCACGCATTCAGGCGTTCTGAATCGTTTAAACCTGAGTGGATAACCTCAACAGGCACATTAAAGCGTCGCTTAAAGCGGTTAATCGTTTGAGGAGTGAGACCAATCTCGGGCACGAGCACTAACGCTTGTTTACCTTGATCGAGAATCGGCTTAATCATATTCAGGTAAACCTCGGTCTTACCTGAGCCAGTAACGCCCTCTAACAGGAAACAACCAAAGTCGGTTTGGCTATTTACGGTCGCAATCGCGATGGCTTGTTCGGCATTGAGCTTAGGTTTGTCTTGGTCATTCTCAAGTTCAACTGGCCACGGCTGACGCGTTGGCTTTTTCTCTACCGATTCAATCCAGCCTTTCTCTTCTAGCGTTTTGAGTACGGCGCTGCCAACTTCTTCATCAATGAACTCTTGATGAGGAACCGGGCCGTGTTCAAGCATGTGCATCACTTTGGCTTGCTTGACCGCGCGACCAAAACCTTGCATCAGTTGGTCTTTGCCTGATGGCGTTAACTGCCACTCAACCAGCGTCGCGAAGTCGGCGGCTTTGCCTTTTCTTAGAGCGCTCGGAAGGGCGTTAGCAAAGGTTTCGCCAAGAGGGTACTGATAAAACTGACTGCACCACATTAATAGTGAATAGACAGATTCCGGCCAAACAGGTTGGTTATCCAATAGCGCTTTTATTGGCTTGAGCTTATCTAGCTCGAATTCTGATTCGTTAACCAGAGCCGTGACAATCCCAGTTAAGGTTTGTCGTCCAAAAGGCACAGAGACGCGACCACCAATAATCGGGAATAGGTGGTTTGGAATCTTGTAATCGAACTGCTTGTCGAGTGGAACAGGCAGCGCCACACGGGCAATCATTGGACGCATAAAGGGACGGCTTTATCTGAATTGACGAGAGCGAACAGTCTAAAGGATAAGGCGGTTAAATTCGAGAAGCAGTTTGGATGAAGGTGGCGAGTTAGCGTATACCGACAACGACAGCCCGAAATCTCAGGCCGATAAAGGAAATAAAGAGAGAATTGGTGAAAAATGTATCAAATCGGTTGATCCTGCTTTATAGATTCATTACTATACTGCGCCTTAAAGGTATGGCTTCATCACTCTTTTGTGTCGATGCGGTGTCTTTATTTCTTTTTTTAAACTACGTGTGGTGTGCGGCTTAGAATCGTATAGCGACACGGCCTACTTGAGGTTATCCCATGAAAGCTGGAATCCACCCAGAATACAAAGCAGTTACTGCAACTTGTTCTTGCGGCAACACATTTGAGTTCAACTCAACGCTAGCAAAAGAATCAATCCACCTAGACGTATGTGACAAATGTCACCCGTTCTACACTGGTAAGCAACGTATCGTAGATACTGGCGGCCGTGTTGATCGCTTCAACAAGCGTTTCGGTGCTCTTTCTAGCAAGAAGTAATTCTCGCTATTTAGACATGAAAAAGGACACTTCGGTGTCCTTTTTTGTTGCCTGTAATTTGAGAAAGCACTGACTTCTATTCAAGCATCACTCTCACCCAACGATAAGTTGCCTCTCTATTCTATTTCAGGGCAATTCCTTGCGTATCTCTCTTTACCAAAATTCAGCACGAAACTTCAACAAGCGATAGTAATTTCAACTGCTCACTGGTCTTATTAGTAGTGAAATCTCGTTTTTTAATGAGACAGAGGCTTCAACCACCTAGGAACTTTGAAGTACATCCATTAACATGAACAAGATCCCCCAAATAATAATATCCTAGGAACCTACACCTATGTCTGAAGACAGCCGCCAAGATCAATCCTCTCAAGCGTTATCATCTGAAAAATCGTTATCGCCTCAAGAACAATTCCGTCAGCAAGCTCTTGATTACCATGAGTTCCCAATTCCAGGCAAAATTGCCGTAGAACTGACGAAGCCTGCAAACTCTGCAGAAGACCTAGCACTTGCATACAGCCCAGGCGTGGCTGAGCCTGTTCGCGAGATCGCACAGAACGTTGATAACGTTTATAAGTACACAGGTAAAGGCAACATGGTTGCAGTTATCTCTAACGGTACAGCGATTCTTGGCCTAGGTAACCTTGGCCCTATTGCTTCTAAACCTGTTATGGAAGGCAAAGCGCTCCTGTTTAAGCGTTTTGCTGGTTTAGATTCTATCGATATTGAAGTAAAACACCGCACAATCGATGAGTTCGTTGATACAGTTGCGAATATCGCAGATACATTCGGCGGTATTAACCTGGAAGACATCAAAGCACCAGACTGTTTTGAGATTGAACGTCGCCTGATTGAACGTTGTGATGTTCCGGTATTCCACGATGACCAACACGGTACTGCGATTGTAACGGCAGCGGGTATGCTGAATGCGATCGAGCTTCAAGGTAAGAAACTTGAAGAGTGTAAGATCGTTTGTTTAGGTGCTGGCGCAGCGGCGGTTGCTTGTATGGAACTACTGATTAAGTGTGGCGCTCAGCGTGAAAAAATCTACATGCTTGACCGTAAAGGTGTGATCCATACTCGTCGTGATGACCTAAACGAATACAAAGAGCTGTTCGCAAATAACACTGATAAGCGTACGCTTGAAGATGTTATCGAAGGCGCTGACCTGTTCTTGGGGGTATCGGGGCCGAATCTACTGCCTGCTGAAGCACTAACGCTGATGGCTGATAAGCCTGTTGTGTTTGCATGTTCAAACCCAGATCCAGAGATCAAGCCTGAGCTTGCACACGAAGTTCGTTCTGACCTAATCATGGGTACAGGCCGCAGTGATTACCCTAACCAAGTAAACAACGTACTTTGTTTCCCATTCATTTTCCGTGGTGCACTAGACGTGCGTGCGAGCGAAATTAATGACGAAATGAAGCTAGCGGCGGTTAAAGCGATTCGTGAACTGGCGAAAGAAGAAGTTCCAGCTGAAGTACTAGCAGCTGCGGGCGAGACTGCACTGGAGTTCGGTAAGGGTTACATCATTCCTAAGCCAATGGACCCACGTCTACTTCCTCGCGTAGCACGAGCAGTTGCGGAAGCGGCTGTTGAATCTGGCGTAGCTCGTATCGAGATGCCTGCTAACTATATGGCTTAATAGCTGTTGCTCTATTGAGCCAAAAAGAATAATAAAAAACCGACTCATCTGGAGTCGGTTTTTTTATGTCTATCATTCACAGCGCAATCATAAAAAGCTATGCGCGATGTGATAAATAAGGTTCAGCTAGAGCGAATCAATAATGAAGGCAGTGACTGAGTTGTTTTTATTCTTCGTCAAACGCTTCGAACTCGATACCCATCTCTGTCATCAGCTTTTTCACTTCAGCAGGAATATCGTCTGGGCGGTCTTTACGAAGGTCTTCATCCGTTGGTAGTGGTTGGCCTGTGTACGCATGTAGAAAGGCTTCGCACAGTAGCTCACTGTTTGTTGCATGGCGTAGGTTATTAATCTGGCGGCGAGTACGCTCGTCAGTAAGAACCTTTAACACTTTTAGAGGGATAGAAACTGTAATTTTCTTTACTTGTTCGCTTTTCTTTCCATGCTCAGCATATGGGCTTATGTATTCACCATTCCAGTCGGCCATTGCGTACCTTCATCACTTTAGTTGTTAGAATAAATTAATAGTGGTGATTTTAGCGGGATTTACTGCCATAAGCAAAGACATATAGACGTCTAGAAGTGTTGACGTCTCACGTTTATGAAAGTAAAGTGAATAACATATATCTAACACAGCCGCAAAATGCCGACAAGCCGCTGTGATTCTCAGACGCAAAACTTGTAAGGAAGCACCTATGAGCAGCCGGAAGCCAGCAACAATCGCAGTACGTACTGGTATCGAGTCAGACACGCAACACCATGCCGTTGTCCCACCCATTTATCTTTCGACTAACTATGGGTTTCCCGCTTTTGGTGAAGTGCCAAAGTACGATTACACCCGTTCTGGTAACCCAAACCGCGGTTTATTAGAGACGGCACTGTTTGAGCTTGAATCAGGCAAAGGCGCGGTTGTGACTAACTGTGGTACTTCGGCGCTTAACTTATGGGTTTCGGCTTTCTTAGGCGGCGATGATCTTATTATTGCACCGCACGATTGCTACGGCGGTACTTACCGTCTGTTTAACACTCGCTCGCTAAAAGGTGACTTCAAAGTTCTGTTCGTTGATCAATCGGATCAAGCAGCGCTGGATGCGGCGCTCGCGCTTAAGCCAAAGTTGATCTTAATTGAAACCCCATCGAATCCACTGGTTCGCGTGGTTGATATTGCAGAAACTTGCCGTAAAGCGAAAGAGGTTGGTGCTCTGGTTGCTGTCGACAACACGTTTTTGACACCTGTGTTCCAAAAGCCTTTAGAGCTGGGTGCTGATTTTGTTATCCACTCAACCACTAAGTACATCAATGGACACTCAGATGTTATTGGTGGCGTTGTGGTCACTAAGACAGAAGAACACGCTGAAGAGTTAGCATGGTGGGGCAACTGTATTGGTGCGACCGGCACACCATTTGATAGCTACATGACTTTACGTGGTATTCGTACGCTAGGTGCGCGTATGCGAGTTCACGAAGAAAGCTCACGTGAAATTCTAGCGTCTCTGCAGCAACAAGATCTTGTTGGCACTATTTACCACCCAAGCCTTCCTGAACATCCGGGTCATGATATCGCGAAGAAACAGCAATCGGGCTTTGGTTCCATGCTCAGTTTTGAGTTTGCGGGCTCATTCGAGGCGCTTAAATACTTTGTTGATAAGTTAGAGCTGTTTTCTTTGGCAGAATCATTGGGCGGTGTTGAAAGCCTGATTTGTCACCCTGCGTCGATGACTCACCGCGCGATGGGTGAAGAAGCCTTAGCAGAAGCGGGTGTTTCTCAGCAACTACTGCGTCTATCTGTTGGCCTTGAAGATGCAGAAGACCTAATCGATGACCTCAAGCAAGCGTTTGAAAGAACACAGCGCTTTATCGCTGAAGGGGAGGGTTAATAATGGCAACCTTTCGCCAGCTACATAAATTTGGTGGCAGCAGTTTAGCGAATCCTGAATGTTACCAACGCGTGGTCAACATTCTTAGAGAATACTCATCAGCATCTGATTTGGTGGTGGTATCGGCAGCAGGCAAAACAACCAACCGTTTGATTGAATTTGTTGAAGCGCTCGACAAAGATGGTCGTATTGCCCATGAATGCCTACAAGCACTTCGTCAGTTCCAACTCGATCTGATTGAAGCACTGCTTGAGGGTGAATCAGCCGCACAACTTACTTCAACCATTCAACAAGAATTTACCGCTTTGGGTGAGCTAACGGCTCCCTTGAGCGAAGCACAAAAAGCAAAAGTGCTTGGACACGGTGAGGTTTGGTCTTCACGTATACTCGCGGCTTTGTTGTGCCAGCATGATTTACAAGCCGTTGCTCAAGATGCGCGTGCTTTTTTACGTGCAGAAGTGGGCGCTCAGCCTGAAGTCGACCGCGCACGTTCTTACCCTCTGATCAAAGAAGCCTTGGCGCAGCATGCACATTGCCGCGTGGTGATTACGGGCTTTATGGCTCAGAACTGCGAGGGTGAAACGGTATTGCTTGGCCGTAACGGTTCGGATTACTCAGCAACCGTGATTGGTGCTTTGGCTGAAGTTGAACGCGTGACGATTTGGAGTGATGTGGCAGGCGTTTACAGCGCTGACCCTCGTCTGGTTTCAGATGCGTGTTTATTGCCTCTACTTCGCCTTGATGAAGCCAGCGAATTGGCTCGTCTTGCCGCTCCAGTGCTTCACAGCCGAACGCTACAGCCTGTGGCTCAAAGTGCTATGGATCTCAGCTTACGCTGCAGCTATCAGCCGGAGGCGGGCTCTACACAGATCGAGCGTGTACTGGCATCGGGTCGTGGCGCAAAAATCATTACCTCTTTGGATGAAGTGCTTATCGTGCAACTGACCTTTGGTCACGGCCATGATTTCGACCGTCTAGAGAGTGAAGTGCTTGAAGGGCTTAAGCGTGCTCAACTTGAGCCGCTTGCTTATGAGCTTGAACCGGATCAACACTGCTTGCGTCTTGCCTACACAGAAGAGATCGCTGGTGGTGCATTAGAATATCTCCAAGACCATGCGATTGAAGCTGAGATTAAGCTAAAAGAAGGTTTCTCTCTGATTGCTGCAGTGGGTGCGGGTGTGACTAAGAACCCTAACCATTGCTACGGTTTCTACCAGCAGCTTAAGAGCTCGCCGGTTGAGTTCATCTCAGAAGCGAACTCAGGCTTAAGCTTGGTGGCTGTGATTCGTAAGAGTGAAACATCAAGTCTAGTGAAAGGCATTCATTCTCAACTGTTCCAAGCGCAGAAGCGTGTTGCGATTGCCTTGTGTGGTAAGGGCAATATTGGTTCAAGCTGGTTAAGCCTGTTTGCTGAGCAAAAAGCGGAACTTGAAAAGCGCCGTGGAATGAACTTTGAATTGGTTGCCGTGGTTGATAGCCAAACCTATTGGTTCGACGATCAAGGCATTGATGCGACTTCGGTAGGTAAGCGCTTTGACGACGAAGCTATTGCTAACAATGGTAACGACTGGTTAGAGCGTTTGGGCTCTATTCAAGGTTATGACGAAGCAGTGGTTCTGGATGTGACTGCGAGCCCAGTGCTTGCAGCAAAGTATCTGCAAATCGCACAACAAGGTATTCACCTAATCTCGGCGAACAAGGTGGCAGGTTCTGCATCGAGCGAGTATTACCATCAAGTACAAGATGCTTTCGCTAAGATCAGCCGTCATTGGTTGTACAACGCGACAGTGGGTGCTGGATTGCCGATTAACCACACGGTACGTGACCTACGTGAAAGTGGCGATGACATCATTGCGTTGTCTGGCATTTTCTCGGGCACGTTGTCTTGGTTGTTCCAACAGTTTGATGGCACCGTGCCGTTCAGCGAGTTGGTTGACTTAGCATGGCAACAAGGCCTTACGGAACCTGACCCTCGTGCTGACCTAGATGGCTCAGACGTGATGCGTAAGCTGGTGATTCTGGCGCGTGAATCTGGTTTGGATATCGAACCTGAAAACGTAAAAGTGGAATCGCTCGTACCTGCAGAGCTGCAAGATCTATCTGTGGATGACTTCTTCGACAAAGCTTCTGTACTGAGCGAAGAGCTGGCTGAGCGTTTAGAGAAAGCGCACTCTCAACAGAAAGTTCTGCGTTACGTAGCGCGTTTGGAGAAGAACGGTAAGGCAACCGTAGGCGTTGAAGCACTGTCGAAAGAACATGCTCTGGCGAACTTGTTGCCTTGCGACAACATCTTTGCGATTGAGAGCAAATGGTACAAAGATAATCCATTGGTTATTCGTGGCCCAGGTGCCGGTCGTGAAGTAACGGCAGGTGCAATTCAATCTGATTTAAACAGAATGTCTAGCCTGTTCTGATACTCATATCGGTTGGTTTGAAACTCAGATCAATTGTTTTAGTACGTAAATGGCATACTATTCACTAAGATAAATAAGGCTGAAAGCACGATGTGTTTTTCAGCCTTTTTTCTACATTATTTCTGCTTTGCGACCCATCTAACGACTTGAGTTTTACTCACGATCTACTTGAGAAAAATTCATAATGGATCTGTTGACATTAAATCGTATTCAATACATTCTACAGACATATAGACGTCTAAACGTCGTTTAAGGATTTGAGTTTTTAGTGGTTGCTTTTGCCACAGGGAGAGTAAGATGGGATACACACACGCTAGTCATATCGACGCTTTAAATCAGAATATCGCTGAGCTTTCTGACAACATCAATGTGTCATTTGAGTTTTTTCCGCCGAGCAGTGAGAAGATGGAAGAGACCCTGTGGAACTCTGTTCACCGCCTTAAAACACTTCAACCAAAATTTGTATCGGTAACTTACGGTGCAAACTCGGGTGAACGTGACCGTACCCACTCAATCATTAAAGAAATTAAAAACCAAACCGGCCTAGTGGCTGCACCGCACCTAACGTGTATTGATGCAAGCCGTGAAGAGCTGATTCAAATTGCCGACGATTACTGGGCAAATGGTATCGAGAGTATTGTTGCGCTACGTGGTGATATTCCAGCAGGCGGCGGCGGGCCAGAGATGTACGCATCTGACCTAGTCGAGCTACTTAAATCTCGCCACGATTTTGATATCTCAGTAGCGGCATTCCCTGAGGTTCACCCTGAAGCAAAAAGCGCTCAATCTGATCTTATTAACCTAAAGCGTAAAGTGGATGCGGGTGCCAACCGTGCCATCACTCAGTTCTTCTTTGATGTAGAGAGCTACCTACGCTTTCGTGACCGCTGTGTAGCGGCTGGCGTTGATGTTGAGATTGTACCGGGCATCTTACCTGTTTCTAACTTCAAGCAAGCATCTCGCTTTGCTGCGATGAACAACGTAAAAGTACCGGGCTGGATGGCGAAGCAGTTTGAAGGTTTGGATGATGATCCAACGACTCGTCAGCTTGTTGGTGCTAGCCAAGCAATTGATATGGTTCGTACACTGAGCCGTGAAGGTGTGAAAGATTTCCACTTCTACACGCTAAACCGTGCAGAAATGACTTATGCACTTTGCCATACGCTAGGTGTTCGTCCGCAAGTCGCTGCGCTGTAAGAAAAGTCTAAGAAGTAAAGCCTAAGCACTTGTAAAAAGCCTCTGGCAGTAACATTTCAAATCCTATAGATACAAAAAAGGCTTGGACTCATAGAGTTCAAGCCTTTTGCTTTTCTAGCTTAACTTAAGCTAGAGCGCCAAGTTCAAGCAGTACTTCTTCAGCCCATACAATCCATGCTTCACGGATAAGTAGGTTACGACGAAGTGTTAGACGCTCAAGGCGTGCTTGCTTGTCTAGTGTCGATGGCGTTGCGTAGTAAGCTGCTTCGATTTCACGGTAGTGAGAAACCAGTTTGCGAGACTCTTCTACTAGCTCAGCAAGTTGTACACGGTAAGCGTCAGAAGGTTGTACAGCACAAGCCATTAGCTTAGCTGAGAACTCGTCACGAACGGTTGGGTGTGCAGTTGGTTGTTCAAACCATTCACCTAGCGCGCCACGGCCAGCATCAGTGATAGAGTAAACTTTACGATCAGGTTTGCCTTCTTGAGGCTCAAGCACGCAAGTTACCTGGTCGTTCTGAGCCATTTTATTTAGCTCGCGGTAAACTTGTTGATGGCTAGCTTTCCAGAAGTAACCAATGCTTGCGGAGAATTCTTTTGTGATATCGTAACCAGTAGCATCGCGTGTACTTAAAACGGTTAGAATTACGTGTGGTAATGACATGTCTGAAATCCAAATGGTAAACAGTAAACAAATACTTAAACAACAAGTGTGCTTCTAATGGCACGTTATATTGGTTATGTCTAAGTAGCACCAACTCATCGGTTGGTTATGTCACCTTACAAAGCCGTTTATCACCTAGGTTGACCAGTTTATTGGTCAAGATGCTGCAGATTATTTTTTGGAGTGTTTCCGCAGCGGAGCAGTAGTATATCTAAATAATAAGCATAAAGTAGAATACATGGACAAAATAACCCAAAAAACTGACAAAAAACTCACTATTGCTTATTTTGTGAAATAAAAAGGTCGCACTAGGCGACCTTTTGTCTGTTGAATGGTAGGAATCACTAATTAACCAGTGTTTCGCATGCCTGCTGCAATGCCTGCAATCGTCACCATTAGCGCTTCTTCAAGCTCTGCTGGTGGTGTTTCACACTTACGAGTACGGTAAAGCAGTTCAGCTTGAAGCATGTTTAGTGGCTCAACGTAGATGTTACGTAGGCGGATTGACTCAAGTCCCCAAGGGTCGCTCTGCATTAGGTTCTCGTTGTTCTCAACATTTAGCACGGCTTTGATGTCTTTTTGCAGCTGTTCACGCAGTAACTCACCTAATGGTAATAGCTCTTCGTCAACAAGGCGTTGGTCGTAGTACTTAGCGATTTCCATGTTGCACTTCGAGTACACCATTTCCAACATACCGAGACGGGTAGAGAAGAACGGCCACTCGCGACACATCTCTTCGAGCAGGGCTTGATGGCCTTGATCTACAGAGTACTGAATCGCTTCACCAGCGCCTAACCATGCAGGCAGTACCAAACGGTTTTGGCTCCAAGAGAAGATCCATGGAATCGCACGTAGGCTTTCTACGCCGCCGTTCGGGTTACGTTTCGCAGGGCGAGAGCCAAGAGGCAGTTTACCTAGCTCCAGTTCAGGTGTCGCTTGACGGAAGTAAGGTACGAATTTCTCTTCGCCACGAACCACGTTGCGGTAAGCCTCACAAGATACTTGAGATAGCACTTCCATTAGGTCGCGCCACTCTTGTTTTGGCTCAGGTGGCGGCAGAAGGTTCGCCTCTAGAATCGCGCTTGCGTAAAGGTTGAAGCTGTTTACAGCAACGTCTGGTAAGCCAAGTTTAAAGCGGATCATTTCGCCTTGCTCTGTTACACGTAAACCGCCTTTCAAGCTCTTAGGTGGCTGAGAAAGAAGAGCAGCGTGCGCCGGAGCACCACCACGACCAACCGTACCGCCACGACCGTGGAATAGAGTCAGTTCAATGCCTTCTTCATCACAAACCTTAACCAGTTTGTCCATTGCATCATATTGAGCCCAACCTGCAGACATTACGCCCGCATCTTTCGCTGAGTCAGAGTATCCGATCATCACCATTTGGTGATTCTGGATAAAGCCACGGTACAAGTCGATGCTCATTAGCTGTTTCATTACTGCTTCTGAGTTGTTCAAGTCGTCTAGCGTTTCGAACAGCGGACATACGTCCATGCGGTATGGGCAGCCACATTCTTGCAGTAGTAAGTGAACAGCCAGTACATCTGATGCAGTACGAGCCATAGAAATTACGTAAGCACCGAAGGCTTCACGAGGTTGAGCAGCAATAACCTTGCAGGTGTCTAAAACCTCTTTAACCTGTTCAGATGGCTCCCAATCGCGAGGAAGAAGCGGACGCTTAGAGCTTAATTCATTGGTTAAGAAAGCAATCTTGTCTTGCTCGTTCCATTGGTCGTAGTCGCCAATGCCTAGGTAGCGAGTCAGTTCAGACAGTACATCTGAGTGACGAGTACTTTCTTGACGAACATCGAGACGAACTAGGTGTACACCGAACGCTTTTAGGCGGCGCAGAGTATCAAGCAGAGAACCGTCTGCGATTACGCCCATGCCACATTCGTGCAGCGATTGGTAACATGCGTAAAGCGGTGTCCAAAGTTGCTCGATGTTCTGTAGTGTTTCTTTCTTCGGAACCTCTGTGTCATGCAATTTTGCATCCAGCACTTCTAGCGTGTTGTTCAGTAGAGTGCGTAGGTTCTTCAGGATTGCACGGTAAGCTTCGTGTTCATCACCTGCTAGCTCACGAACGGCATCATTACACTTAGTCATCGACAGTTCGGTAATCAGCTCGTTTACGTCGCCTAAGTAAAGATCGGCAGCTTTCCAACGAGATAGGCGCAGAACTTCCTTAGTGATGGTGTGCGTTACGAATGGGTTGCCATCGCGGTCACCGCCCATCCAAGATGAGAAGTGTACTGGGCGTGCATCGATCGGCAGGCCTTCACCAAGATAACCTTTTAGTCGGCCATCCATTTCACGTAGGAAGTCAGGAACGGCTTCCCATAGAGAGTTTTCTACAACCGCAAAGCCCCACTTAGCTTCATCAAGTGGCGTTGGGCGTTGTTGACGAATCACATCTGAGTGCCAACCTTGAGCGATCAGTTGCTCTAGGCGGCGTTCGGTTTTCACGCGCTCTTTGTGTGATAGGTCGCTTAATTCTAATTTAGACAGACACTCGTTGATCTTAACTAGCTTGTTGATCATGGTGCGACGAGTGATTTCTGTTGGGTGTGCAGTCAGAACGAGTTCAATGTTCAGGTCGCGAACGGCTTGAGCCGCGTCTAGCTTGCTGATGTCATTCTGGTTTAATTTGGAAAATAGAGATTGCAGCACGTCTGGTTCACAAACATGCTCCTCACAGTGGCGAGAGATGGTGTGGTACTGCTCTGCCATGTTGGTGAGGTTGAGAAATTGGTTAAATGCACGAGCAACAGGAGTGAGTTGTTCGTTCGGCAGGTTTTTGATTTCTTCAACTAGGCTGTCACGGTCAGCTTTGTTGCCTGCGCGGGCGGATTTGGAAAGTTTACGGATAGTCTCCACTTTCTCTAAGATAACGTCACCATGTGCATCTTGGATTGTGTTACCTAGCAAGCGTCCCAGCATGCTTACGTTACTCTTGAGAGCGGCGTATTTCTCGTTCATTGTCATCCTGCCTCGTAAAAAAATTACATCCATTGTTCCTTGTTAAGTACACAATCTAGCGAAAAGTGCTGTATCTAGTCAAATAAAGCATTCTAAGTTTGCAATTATTAGTTTTCGAAATGCGGGAGAAGTAAATTTCCCAAGACTTCGGAATAAAGTGAAATTTAATTACAAGATCAGGCTTTGGCTGGGATAACAGAATAAAAGCCACCTTTTAGGGCAGCTTTTATAAAAAAGTATCGCAAGGGTAGCAATAACTAGAAACAATATTTACGAATAGATTTACTCAGAACATCAATCGTTGGATCGATAAAATCGAAGCTTAGGAACTCATCTGGTTGGTGAGCTTGGTCGATAGAGCCCGGCCCCAGCACTAAGGTTGGGCAAAGTTCTTGAAGGAAAGGTGCCTCAGTGCAGTAGTTGACGGTTTGCGATTCAATCTCACAAACGGATTCCATGCCACCAATAAATGGATGGTCGTGTTGGCACTCATAACCTGGGATAGGTTCGTGCAGTGGCGTAATCTCGATTCTGCCCGGCCATTTTGCTTCCACTTCTTTAAGTGCGCTGCGCAGCATGTTATCCAAGCCATCTAGGCTGATACCTGGCAAAGGACGCACATCATAGTGCAGCTCACAGCAACCACAGATACGGTTGGCACTGTCGCCACCGTGGATATGGCCAAGGTTTAGAGTGGGGCTTGGAATTGCGAAACCCGGGTGGTGATACTCTTTGACTAGCTTGTCACGCAGTTGCATTAAAGCGAACAACACTTCATGCATGATCTCGATGGCGTTGACACCTAATGCAGGATCAGAAGAGTGACCTGATTTACCCGTTACTCGCACAGCGTTAGCAACATGGCCTTTATGGCCACGAATCGGCACAAGGCTGGTTGGCTCACCAATAATGCAGTAATCCGGTTTAAACGGTGCATTTTCAGTGAAATGACGCGCACCCAGCATGGTGGTCTCTTCGTCACAGGTTGCCAATACATATAGCGGCTTGGTCTGTTTGCTCCAATCCATCTTCTTTGCCGCTTCATAAACGAAAGCGAAAAAGCCTTTCATATCGGCTGTGCCTAATCCATAGAAGCGATTGTTGTGTTCTGTTAGTGCGTGAGGGTCGAAGTTCCAACGTCCTTCATCAAATGGCACTGTGTCGCTGTGTCCTGCGAGTAGCAAGCCACCTTCGCCCGATCCCATCTTAGCGACCATATTATGCTTGCCGGGTTCGACTTCCACGACTTCAACGCTAAAGCCTACGTCTTTAAACCATTGAGCCATTTTTTCGATCACTTTCTCGTTGCCATGATCCCAGCTTGGATCGGTCGAGCTAATAGAGTCTGTGGAAATTAGGCCTTTGTAGACCTCAAGAAAACTCGGTAATTGCATAATAACTTCACTTCTACTATTGACAGGAAAACCATAAGTCGGTAAAACACATATTAAATCATATTTAATGCATAAGAAATCAAATAAAGCTAAAAATTAAGTATGAATAGTCAAATTTGAAATGTAACTTACCTCAAAAATGGATGTGTTGAGATGTTGAAAACCACGATCATTGGCGCAAGCGGCTACACAGGAGCAGAACTGGCTCTAATGATAAACAGACACCCTGAGCTCACGCTATCAGGTTTATATGTCTCAGCCAATAGTGTAGACGCAGGTAAACCTATTGCGGCACTGCACGGTAAGTTAGCTGGCTTGATTGATATGCCAGTACAACCTTTAACAAATCCGGAAGAAGTAGCTAAACAATCTGATGTGATTTTCTTAGCAACGGCACACGAGGTTAGTCACGACCTAGCGCCAATTTTTCTAGAGAACGATTGCCAAGTCTTCGACCTATCGGGTGCATTCAGAGTTAAAGGCGAAAACTTCTATCAAGAGTTTTACGGTTTTGAACATCAACACGAACAATGGCTAGACAAAGCGGCTTACGGTTTAGCTGAGTGGAACGAACAAGAAATTAAAGAAGCTCAGCTTGTCGCTGTCGCGGGTTGTTACCCAACCGCATCACAACTGGCGATTAAGCCTTTGGTTGAAGCCAAGTTACTGGATGAAAACCAATGGCCAGTGATTAACGCAACCAGCGGTGTGACTGGTGCAGGCCGCAAGGCGACGATGGTCAACAGCTTCTGCGAAGTGAGCTTGCAAGCTTATGGTGTATTCAATCACCGTCATCAACCTGAAATGGCTGCACATTTAGGATGTGATGTGATTTTTACCCCGCACCTCGGCAACTTTAAGCGTGGCATTTTGGCAACCATTACCATGAAATTGGCTGAAGGCGTGACAGAACAACAGATACAAGATGCCTTCGAGCAAGCTTACCAAGGTAAACCTGCGGTGAGATTACTCGAAGAGACATTGCCAAGAATTCAAGATGTAGAGCAGACGCCTTTCTGCGACTTAGGTTGGAAGGTTCAAGGTCATCACATCATCGTTGTTTCAGCGATTGATAACTTATTAAAGGGTGCATCTAGCCAAGCGATGCAGTGTTTGAATTTACGTTATGGTTTTGCGCCATTAACTGCGTTAGTGTAAGGAAATCTAGATATGAGCCTTAATAATCAACCATTAATCATAAAGTTAGGTGGCGCTGCGCTATCTTGTGGTGAAACACTTAGCAAGTTATTTGGTGCTATCTCTGCTTACCAACAACAGGCACAACGACCAATCGTGATTGTTCACGGCGGCGGTTACCTTGTTGATGATTTGATGAATAAGTTGAACCTCGAAACCGTTAAGAAAGAAGGGCTACGTGTTACTCCTTATGATCAGATCCCAGTGATCGCTGGTGCATTAGCGGGCACGGCGAATAAATTACTTCAAGGTCAGGCGATTAAAGACGGTATCAATGCCGTTGGTTTAAGCCTAGCAGACGGTGGTTTATGCAAAGTGAGCGAACTGAACCCTGAACTGGGGGCGGTAGGAAAAGCGGAGCCGGGCGACTCAACCGTTCTGCAAGCGATTCTTAATGCGGGCGCACTGCCTATCATTAGCTCGATTGGTCTGACTGAGCAAGGCCAACTGATGAACGTCAATGCCGACCAAGCTGCGGTTGCCGTTGCAGGCGCACTTGATGCTGAACTGGTACTGCTTTCTGATGTAAGTGGTGTGTTGGATGGCAAAGGTCACCTCATTCCAAGCCTTAATCAACAACAAGCTGATGACCTTATTACAGGCAAAGTGATTACCGACGGCATGATCGTTAAGGTTCAAGCCGCACTAGAAGCCGCTAACGACCTTGGACGACCAATCGAAGTTGCCACTTGGCGATACCCAGAAAAGCTAACACAACTGTTTTCAGGTAAAAGCATAGGAACACAGTTTTTACCTCAGTAGGTTTCACAACGAGTCACTACTTAAAGAATTTAGACAAATTAAATAAACATATAATTATGAAGTCATTTCCAACGCTGACCGCCATGTGCAGTATGGAAACTAGGAGAAAGAAAATGAGCAAAGTTAACGTAAAGAAAGTTGTAGTAGCCTACTCTGGCGGTCTAGACACATCAGTAATCATTCCATGGTTGAAAGAGAACTATGACTGTGAAGTGGTTGCGTTTGTTGCGGATGTTGGTCAAGGCGACGAAGAGTTGATTGGTATCGAAGAGAAAGCAAAAGCTTCTGGTGCATCTGAGTGTTACATCGCAGACCTTAAAGAAGAGATGGTTGCTGACTACATCTACCCAACGCTGAAAACGGGCGCTTACTACGAAGGTAAATACCTACTAGGTACGTCGATGGCGCGTCCAATCATCGCGAAAGCACAGGTTGAAGTCGCACGTAAAGTAGGTGCAGACGCACTGTGTCACGGTTGTACAGGTAAAGGTAACGACCAAGTTCGTTTTGAAGGCGCATTTGCTGCACTAGCACCTGATCTACACGTAATTGCACCATGGCGTGAATGGGATCTAGTGAGTCGTGAAGAGTGTCTAGATTACCTGGCTGAGCGTAACATCCCTTGTACGGCTTCTCTTACTAAGATTTACTCGCGTGATGCAAACGCATGGCACATCTCAACAGAAGGCGGCGTTCTAGAAAACACATGGAATGCACCTAACGAAGATTGCTGGGCTTGGACTGTAGACCCTGAGCAAGCGCCAAACGAATCTGAAACAGTGACGCTTAAAGTTGAAAAAGGCGAAGTGGTTGCGGTTGATGGCGAAACAATGACGCCATACAACGCACTGGTTTACCTAAACGAGAAAGGTGCTAAGCACGGTGTTGGTCGTATCGATATCGTAGAGAACCGTCTTGTTGGCATGAAGTCTCGTGGTTGTTACGAAACTCCGGGTGGCACAATCATGATGGAAGCACTGCGTGCAGTAGAGCAACTGGTTCTTGATAAAGCGGCATTCGAATTCCGTGAAGAGCTCGGTGTTAAGGCTTCTCACCTTGTATACGATGGTCGTTGGTTCACTCCACTATGTAAGTCAATCCTTGCCGCGACAGAAGAGCTAGCACAAGACGTGAATGGTGAAGTGGTTATCAAGCTTTACAAAGGCCATGCAACGGTGACTCAGAAGCGTTCTGACAACAGCCTGTACTCAGAAGAGTTTGCAACCTTTGGTGAAGATGAAGTTTACGACCAAAGCCATGCTGAAGGCTTCATCCGCCTTTACTCGCTATCAAGCCGTATCCGTGCTTTGAATAGCCAAAAGTAATCCTAACAATGAGTTAGTGAGCTAGCCTTTGATGAAAGATTGAAGGTTAGTAAACAGACATTATTATGCAAAGCCCATTCACTATTGATTAGTGAGTGGGCTTTTTACTTTCTATTTGCCTAATAAATCAGCTTCGGTTTTTCCTATCGGATGGCATATAATTCGCGCTCCACGCTAAAAATAATCAATGGATTGAACTGTTGGTGAATAAATATGTGAAAATAATGAATTAATACTTTATTTTCATTTTGAATTGCCGTAAGTTTAAACCATCAGAAAAATACTGAATCTTAATCAGAATTATCATTTGCAAAAACAGTGAGCACTGTGCAATTAGGAGATACACAATGGCATTATGGGGCGGTAGATTTACCCAAGCAGCAGACACCCGGTTCAAAGATTTTAACGATTCTCTTCGTTTTGATTACCGATTGGCTGAGCAAGACATTGTGGGCTCAATTGCCTGGTCTAAAGCTCTACTGTCGGTCAACGTATTAACAGAAGAAGAGCAACAGAAGCTTGAGTTAGCGCTGAATGAGCTAAAACTTGAGGTGATGGAAGATCCTGAACAGATTCTACGTTCTGATGCAGAAGATATTCACAGCTGGGTTGAGCAGCAACTTATCGGCAAAGTCGGTGACTTGGGCAAAAAACTTCACACTGGCCGTTCTCGTAACGACCAAGTGGCGACAGACCTGAAACTATGGTGTCGTCAGCAAGGTAACCAACTGCTACTGGCATTGGATCGCCTACAAAGCCAAATGGTGAACGTTGCTTCTCAGCATCAAGAAACCGTGCTTCCTGGCTACACTCACTTACAACGTGCTCAGCCGGTAACTTTTGCTCACTGGTGCTTGGCTTACGTTGAAATGCTTGAGCGTGATTATTCACGTTTGAATGATGCGATTAAGCGTCTAGACACATGTCCGCTGGGTTCTGGTGCCCTTGCTGGAACAGCTTACCCGATGGACCGTGAAGAGTTAGCTCACAACTTAGGTTTCCGTCGTGCAACGCGCAACTCTCTAGATTCAGTTTCTGACCGCGACCATGTGATGGAGCTAATGTCGATTGCTTCTATCTCTATGCTTCACCTTTCGCGTCTTGCAGAAGATATGATTTTCTACAACTCAGGTGAATCAAACTTCATCGAGTTAGCGGATACCGTGACTTCAGGTTCATCTCTGATGCCACAAAAGAAAAACCCAGATGCGCTAGAGCTTATCCGTGGCAAAACTGGCCGTGTTTACGGTTCATTAGCGGCAATGATGATGACAGTAAAAGCTCTGCCTTTGGCGTACAACAAAGACATGCAAGAAGATAAAGAAGGTCTGTTCGACGCTTTAGATACTTGGAATGATTGTATGGAAATGGCAGCACTCTGTTTTGACGGCATTAAAGTGAACGGCGAACGTACACTTGAAGCCGCGAAACAAGGCTACGCGAACTCAACTGAATTGGCTGATTACCTAGTAGCGAAAGGGATTCCTTTCCGTGAAGCTCACCATATTGTTGGTGTGACGGTAGTGGCGGCGATTGCTAAAGGCTGTGCATTAGAAGAATTAACCATCGCAGAGATGAAAGAGTTCTCTGAGGTGATTGAGGAAGATGTGTATGACATCCTGACCATTGAATCGTGTCTTGAAAAACGTAGCGCGCTAGGCGGTGTATCTCCACAGCAAGTGGCTTACGCGGTTGACCAAGCTGAGAAACGTTTATCACAGCGTGATACGTCCATCGTCAAGGTTCGTCCTGCTCGTCTGACCGATATTGAAGCGTTGGAAGGTATGGTCGCTTACTGGGCGAACATGGGTGAAAACCTACCTCGTTCTCGTAATGAACTGGTGCGTGATATTGGCTCGTTTGCGGTCGCAGAGCATCATGGTGAGGTGACAGGTTGTGCATCACTCTATGTGTATGACTCTGGCCTAGCGGAAATCCGTTCACTGGGTGTCGAAGCTGGCTGGCAAGGTCAAGGGCAGGGTACCGCAATTGTGCAGCACTTGGTTGAGAAAGCGCGACAAATGGCCATCAAGAAGGTGTTTGTGCTGACTCGTACTCCAGAGTTCTTTATGAAGCATGATTTCTTACCAACATCGAAATCTCTGCTGCCTGAGAAGGTACTGAAAGATTGTGACCAGTGTCCTCGTCAACATGCGTGTGATGAAGTGGCATTGGAAGTGAACTTGGTAGAGCAGATAATTGCTAAGGTTAATGTTGCATAGGGCATTGATTTTATAGCTCCTAAAAAAAAGATCAAAAATCTGATCTTTTTTGGGAACAAACTAAGAAAAGCCCGGTCTATTAAAGTACCACTGCTTTTTCTTAGAATTTTCTAAGAAAGCCCTAGAATCGATTGGTTCTGGGGCTTTTTTCTATCTGCTGTTCGGGAAATGACAATAGCTCGAAAATTATGATGAATTATCGGATTGTTTAGCCCTGTCTCTAATCACTACTCTTTATCCAATAAAGACTTCCAGCTAACGTTTTTTGCCCTTTAACGGTAACACCACAAACTTCATGACCCAATGCAACGACAGCAAGCCACTGAACGCGAAAGCGGCCATCATCAACGCGATGGCATTGATGGTTTTTGGGTCTTCTCTGAAAAACAGCCACCATACTCCCCAACTCAAAATCGACAACACCATCAGCTGATTCATGCAACGCTGGCAGCGACCGAGTTTGTTACGGATTTTTTCACTTTTATTGCAATGAATGCATGTCATCTTGGGTTTGATTCGCGTTATGCTTGTTGCCCTGATAATAACACGTCACAAGATATTGGATCACGGTGACACAGAGAGAGAAAGTCGATGATTGAGCGCCAAGAAACCAAGCAACGTATGAGCCGTATTGTTAAACACAACGGTACTATCTACCTATGTGGCCAAGTTTGTGCTGATGCAACTAAAGACATCACTGAACAAACTCAAACCATGTTAGATAAAGTAGAAGCGCTACTTGAGCAAGCAGGCAGCGACAAAGAGCACATGCTGTCAGCAACGATTTACTTGAAAGACATGAAAGACTTCCAAGAAATGAATGCAGTGTGGGATGCATGGGTTCCAGAAGGTCACGCTCCAGCTCGCGCATGTGTGACTGGCGACATGGCTCGAGAGGCGCTACTTGTTGAGATCTCTGTGATTGCTGCTGAGAAAAACAGCTGTTGTTAAGTCATTCTTAGTTCAATGAAAAGCCTCGCTGTTATGCGAGGCTTTTTTATATGACTAATTCTGAAACAGTTAGCTAGATACTTTTTGCATTATGCTACGACCAACAACTTGACCCGACTTAGATTTCTTCGTACGGATTAACAAGCCTTGATCCCAGTCTGTCCCAGCAGGTTGGTATTCCCATTTGACGAAATACTCTTTATTGTCAGAGCACACGTCACCCTGAACATAGTCATCTTGATCACAGAAGCGCACGACCGTGTTCAACTCTGTAAGGGTTGCCTGAGATTGTCGACCTGTTTGGTTGAACCACCAATAATCGATGTTAGCTAAATCTTCATAGGTGTATGGTTCGTCATGGGTATTGTCTTGTGCGGTTCCATTTTGACATTCCGAACCGCTGATGGTGACATTGGATTCTGAGAAAGAGTAGCTTTCCTTCGCTACGGAGTTGTCTGCGCAAATCTGAGTGTTAACCCATTCACCTTCAAAGTTTACGTAGCGCTCACCTCCAGCCTCATCTACAGGATAATAGAATGCGACTAACTGAGTGTTTCGGCTATCGGTGCAACTTGATGGCGATAGATCACAGCTATCTCCATTTAACTCTGTTTTGTTAGTAATCTCTGTGTAGATGCCAGTAATCGGGTCGTAAGCTCCTGAGATAACTTCACGCTGCCATGCGGAGTCGATATCTCCATCATCTTTATCGTCTCGAACTCGTTCATTGAAGTGATTTAACTCACTAATAGTGCTTGCTTGGAATGGACCAAAATTGAACTCATCCCAAGGAAATGGTTCGTTGGTTTCTTGAACACCTTCAGGGTCTTGCAGTTGGTAAGCGAATGTCCCATTTTTAATGATCGAATAATTTTCGTCGGGGATTCCATCACAGCTTTTATCAACAAAGTTATGGCCTGCCGCGAGGCAGTTTAAATAATCTTCAGCTCTGCTTTCCGAAAGGGATGTGTCGTTTGAGCCAGCAAGCATAACTACGTTTTCTGAATCTAAAGTGAAGTCCATAGATGTCATGCCACGAGTTTTTTCAAAGAGCTCGATTGGCAGGGTTTTATCTGCATGTGCGTAGGTAAATGTTTGTGGGTCTAAGTCTGTAGCGATTTTATACTGAGTAACATCGATATAGCGTACGTGTTTATGACCACCTTGTGCGAACGGGTTGTTGGTATCAACGTCTCCACGCACCATTTCACCAAAAGAATCAGACATATGTGCGATAGCTTCAGCGTCAGTCACTATGTTCGTGGAAGCAACGCCAATCTCAGTTAAAAAAGTCTCAACACTGCTGATATTGTCGAGTCTAAGGTTGACTAACGCATCAGCAACTTGCTGATCGTCTCTGTCTTGTAGCTTTTCCGGGATAGTTAAAACGCCGCTTCCGGAACTACCAAATTGGTTATTAACAGACTGGAGTAGAACCGCTAAGTTTATCGCTCTGTTGTATTTACCAGCTGCTTCAAACGGTGTTACTACTTCTTGCACTGAAGCTGCTCCTACTTTTACACCATCAGGACCACCAATATAAAAGGTGACTGAATCGTTCGGGAGGGCGTTGAAATTCCCTTCTGAATCCGTTACTCCATTTAACCCTGAGCTTGTTGTGTATGATAACCCTTCAACAGCAGAATCAATAAATTGGTATGAGGTTATAGTTTCCTCGCTTGATCCTGAATTGGAGTCTGAGCCGCACCCAATTAAAGCCAAAGTAATGGTTGCTGCTAGCAAACTTTGTTTGAACATTACATCTTCCTTGTGAACATTTTAGTTGTAGTAAATTGCTGAAAATTCCCTTTATGGAATAAAGGTCACCTTTCGATGAGTTACTATTATAGAGGTATGCAAGGGGATGAATGGAAGTGTCGAAATGTATCTAAAAGTAACCAAGTGACTTTAATCATACTTGGTGTGGAAAACATTATGAAATATGTGGGTAAATAGAAAAATAGCTTACCAAAGGTAAGCTATTTATATTAAATATCAATAATTTAACAACCAGGGCCACAATCTAGGCAGTGTTTCACCATCTCTGGGCCTAGGTGCAGTTTCGCATTCAGGTCACGTAGGGCAGTTCGTACACCCTCTTCGATTACTGGGTGGTAGAACGGCATGTCTAGCATCTCAGAAACCGTCATCTTGTTCTGGTGTGCCCATGCTAACAAGTGAGCCAAGTGTTCTGCGTTTGGTCCCATCATCTCAGCACCAAGGAAGCGGCCTGTACCTTGCTCGCCGTATACGTGCAGAATACCTTTGTTGCGCAGCATCACTCGAGAACGACCTTGGTTTTCGAAAGACACTTCACCCGTTGCGAAACAGCCACATGTGCCCAAGCGTGTGGTGATCTCTTTGTAGGTTTCACCAACCATCGCGATTTGCGGGTCAGAGAATACTGCCGAGATTTTAGAGCGGCGTAGGCCTGCACGAATCTCTGGGAAGCGACCTGCATTGTCACCCGCAATACGAGCTTGGTCTGCTGCTTCATGCAGTAGAGGCAGTTGGTTACTCGCATCACCAGCGATAAATATTGATGGTAGTGATGTTTGTAGCGTGTAGTGGTCTGCGATTGGCACACCACGTTCATCAAGCTCTAGAGAGGTATTCTCTAAGCCAAGCTTGTCAGTGTTAGGGCGACGACCTGTTGCTGCTAGTACGTATTCAACGACGTTAGTTTCTAATTCACCTTGTTTATTGATGAACTGGATTTCGACACGTGGCTCACCCGATTCAGTGGTAATGCGCTTCATGCTTTCGATTTTCACGTCGGCATCGAGATAGAACTCTTCATTGAAAGCTTTATCTGCATAAGCCATGATCTCTGGATCAGTTACTGGGCCAACTTGACCACCCAAACCGAACAGTTTGGTCTTCACACCTAAGCGGTGCAGTGACTGACCAAGCTCAAGACCAATAACACCAGGGCCAAATACCGCAACCGATTCTGGTAAATCATCCCAGCTGAACACGTCGTCGTTAATGATCAGGCGATCGCCAAGCTCATTCCAAACGGCAGGGTATGCAGGGCGAGAGCCGGTTGCGATAACAATACGCTTTGCCGTGATCACCGTGTGGTCATCAACTTGGAGTGTGTTGTCGTCTAAGAATTTTGCGTAGCCAGAGATCTTATCTTGCTCTGGAATTTCATCGACGCCTTCTAAAACAAAACCAACAAAACGGTCACGTTCAAACTTCACTCGGTCCATGACTTCACGACCGTTAATTACGATATCGCCTTGTGGGTGAACGCCAAAAGCCGGAGCTTTCTCGATTTGGTGTACGCTTTCCGCAGCTGCAATAAGCAGTTTAGATGGCATACAACCAACACGAGCACAGGTTGTACCGTAAGGGCCGCCTTCAATCATCACGACACTGTCAGTGTGTGCTTTTGCAGCGCGGTATGATCCTAGACCTGCCGTACCGCCCCCGATAACTGCTACATCTACATTGACTTGTTTCATAATAATTTTCTCGCAATGGCTAAATTTAGTTTGAACGAACCCCTCCAACTCATGTGATGTTTTTAGTGAGTCAGGATAGCGGGTCAGTTTTGTGGTTCTGTTTTATTAGGTTTAGCTTGTGACTGTGGTTAATGCGAGCTACAAGCCTGATTCAACCCGATAGGGTTAGCTAACCCACAAGTGAGTGGGTTAGCCTTTTGGCAGTGATTAGCCTAGGAAAGCTTCTAGCTCTTCGCTACCACCGATGTGTTTACCACCGATGAATACTTGAGGAACCGTTGTGCGACCAGAGATTGCACGTAGGCTTACTGTTGTAGCGTCTTTACCTAGTACTACTTCTTCGTAGTTTAGACCTTTGTCGATTAGGTTCTGTTTCGCTTTCATACAGAAAGGACAGCCTGGCTTAGTGAATACTGTAATTGACTCTTGCTCTTTGTGCTCTGGAGCAATGTAGTTCAGCATAGTGTCTGCATCAGAAACCTTGAACGGGTCGCCTGGTACGTCTTCTTCGATGAACATTTTTTCTACCACGCCGTTCTTAACCAGCATGCTGTAGCGCCATGAGCGTTTGCCGAAGCCGATGTCGTTTTTCTCAACTAGCATACCCATGCCGTCTGTGAAATCACCGTTACCATCTGGGATGAATGTGATGTTTTCTGCTTCTTGGTCTGCTTTCCATGCGTTCATTACGAACGTATCGTTTACAGAAACACAAAGGATGTCATCAACACCGTTCTCTTTGAACACAGAATGTAGTTCGTTGTAACGAGGAAGGTGGCTTGACGAACAAGTTGGAGTAAACGCGCCTGGTAGGCTGAATACGATAACTGTTTTG
Source organism: Vibrio sp. 10N.247.311.47 (assembly GCF_041467535.1). Classification (NCBI taxonomy): domain Bacteria; kingdom Pseudomonadati; phylum Pseudomonadota; class Gammaproteobacteria; order Vibrionales; family Vibrionaceae; genus Vibrio; species Vibrio sp. 10N.247.311.47. Next base: position 43,410 of record NZ_JBFSUR010000013.1, on the reverse strand, counting down.
TCTTTGAATAACTCTTCAGTCGTTACGTTAACCCATGCATCACCTTGGCGAGTCGGGAATGTTACTTGAGGGATTGATTGACCTTCTTTAGATGCAAACATATTGATTTCCTTAAATGATATTTTAATTTTGTTCTATTAGAGCTTAACGTTTTTCGTTGCTCTGTTTCGTTTTGTTGAGCCCATTATTAGATAAATTCTTTGATAGCTCTAATCGTTTGATGTTATGGTTTTGATAGGTAAATTCTATCAAGAGCATTTTCTTTTAAATGTTGCTATGAAAACCCTTGTTCTTATTAAACCTGAGGTAAGAGACTGATCATGAACATTCGTGACTTTGAATACTTGGTGGCGCTCGCAGAGCACAAACACTTCCGTAAAGCGGCAGAAGCGTGCTTTGTCAGTCAGCCAACACTAAGCGGTCAAATACGCAAACTAGAAGATGAAATCGGACTTCAGTTAACCGAGCGTAGTCCAAGGAAGGTGATATTTACAGAATCAGGGTTACAACTTGTTGAACAAGCTAAGCGTATTCTCAACGAAGTGAAGACTTTTAAGGATATGGCGAGTGGACACGGTGAAGCGATGACCGGACCAATGCATATTGGTTTCATTCCAACCGTGGGCCCTTATATCCTGCCTAAGATTGTTCCTCACCTGAAAGAGAGCTTTCCTGAGTTAGAGCTATACCTGCATGAGGCGCAAACTCATCAATTAGTGAGTCAATTGGAAGATGGCAAGCTTGACTGCTTGGTACTGGCTGCGGTTGATGAAACGGCGGTGTTCAAAGAAATTGATGTGTATGACGAGCCATTGAGTGTCGCGGTTCCGTGTGACCATGAGTGGGCTCAGCAGGACACGGTAGATATGCTTCAACTCAATGGACAGACAGTCTTAGCACTTGGTGACGGTCACTGTTTAAGAGACCAAGCCCTAGGGTTCTGTTTTGCTGCGGGAGCAAAAGATGATGAGCGCTTTAAAGCGACCAGCTTAGAGACGCTGCGTAACATGGTCGCGGCGGGGGCGGGCATTACCTTGCTACCTCAATTGTCTGTACCCAAGGAAAAGCAAAAAGATGGTGTGTGCTACGTGCCTGCGGTAAACCCAACACCTTCACGTCGTATTGTGGTTGCGTACCGTCCTGGCTCTCCATTGAAAGGGCGCTTTGAGCAACTGGCTGAGACGATTCGAACTCAACTGGAGAAGACGGCTTAGCGCTTGAATTTAGAGCCTAGTCTGGTCAGATATAGATATATAAAAAGGGTTGATATGAATTCATATCAACCCTTTTTGTTGGTTCATGTTACTAGGTTCTACAAACCCTAGTTAGAACAGTTCTTCTACTGCTTCACCTGATGAGGTTGAGTAGATGTCATCATTGAAACGCTCAGTGATGTACTCGGTTGGCTCTGTGCCTTTCTCGAAGTACTCGAACATTGATGAGCTATCGAACTTGTTGGTCAGTAAGCCAGTTTCACGGTCGATTCGAACACGGACGATGTTCTCCGGAATTTCTTTACGCTCAGCAGGAACACCCGCTAACGCCGTACCCATAAAATCAACCCATGCAGGTTCTGCTGTTTTCGCGCCAGCTTCTGCACCAGTAATCTGATTTTTACCAAGGTTCGAGTTCGCTTTAGTACGGCCTAGGTTGCGGTTGTGGTTATCAAAACCAACCCATACCGTAGCCACCATGCCAGGGCCGTAGCCGCTGTACCAAGTATCTTTAGAATCGTTGGTGGTACCCGTTTTTCCGCCAATGTCACGACGCTTCAACGGTTGTGCACGCCAACCAGTACCGTTCCAACCAGTGCCAGCGCTCCAATCACCGCCACCCCAGATGTTGCTGTACATCATTTCACGAACAAGGAATGCGTTCTGTTCAGAGATAACTTGAGGTGCGTATTGTACTTTGGCATCCACATCTTGCTCTGCAAACTCATCAGCCATTGGGTCTGAGGTCATTTGCTGTTGGCAATCGTCTTTACAAACCACTTTTGGTGTCGCTTCAAATTCAGTCTCACCAAATGGTGTCTCAATGCGACTGATGTAGAAAGGTTCAACGTAGTAGCCGCCATTAGCGAATACTGAGTAACCTTGAGCTACTTTCATTGGCGTTAAGCTACCCGCACCCAGAGCAATGGTCTCTGAACGAGGCACTTCGTCAATATCAAAACCAAATCGAGTTAGGTAGTTACGAGTATCATCTAGGCCTACTTCGCGCAGTACACGTACCGCCATTACGTTTTTAGACTGAGCTAAGCCAATACGTAAACGAGTTGGACCCACGTAAGTCGGTGGCGAGTTCTTTGGTCGCCATGCGGTACCTTGGCTCTTATCCCATTGGTTAATCGGTGCATCGTTGATCAGTGAGGCTAGCGTTAAGCCTTTCTCAATCGCTGCTGAGTAGATAAAGGGTTTGATACCAGAACCCACCTGACGAATAGATTGCGTTGCACGGTTGAACTTGTTGTGGACAAAGTTAAAGCCACCGACCATCGACAATACCGCGCCGTTGTTCGGGTTCATTGCAACAAATGCTGTGTTCGCATTCGGTACTTGGCTTAGTCGCCATACAATCGGTGTTTCTGATTCTGCAGTCGCTGACTCTTCTGTCGGCTCTTCAGAGACTTCATCGCCGGTAACGGCTTCATGGCGAACCCAGATTTGTTCACCAACCGCCAGAATTTCTTTCGCTTGAGAAGGCGCTGGTCCTTGGCGGTTATCCGTTAGGAATTTACGCGCCCAGTTCATGCCTTGCCATTCGATAGTGCCTTCACCTTGGTTCTTAACCCAAATTTGAGCACTTTTCGAATCAACCGCGGTAACAACAGCAGGGACTAGGTCACCATAGGTTGGTTGAGACTTAAGGTGTTTAACGATTTGTTCTTGATCCCACGCTGATTGCGCAGTCTGCCACAATACTTTTTCAGCACCACGGTAGCCGTGACGCTCATCGTAGCCAAGTAGGTTCTTAATTGCGGCTTGGTTCGCTGCTTTTTGCAGTTTCGAATCAACGGTCGTGTAGACCTTCATGCCTGATGTATAAGCTTCTTCACCATAGCGTTCCACCATCCAAGCACGTGCAACTTCAGCAACATATGGCGCGCTCAGTTCGATCTCTGCACCGTGGTATTTCGAGATAAGCTCTTCGCTACGAGCGTCATCGAACTCTGCTTGAGTGATGTATTTCTCGTCTAACATACGACGCAATACAACGTTACGACGGTTAGTCGCGCGCTCAACAGAGTAAATAGGGTTCATTGTCGAAGGTGCTTTTGGCATACCCGCAAGGGTCGCAATTTCACTCAGCGTGAGATCAGGAAGATCTTTACCGAAGTAAACACGTGCTGCCGCGCCAAAACCATACGAACGGTGACCAAGGAAGATCTTGTTGACGTAAAGCTCCATGATCTCTTCTTTACTAAGAAGTTGCTCAATGTGGATCGCAATGAAGATCTCTTTGATCTTACGCATAATCTTTTTCTCATTAGATAAGAAGAAGTTACGCGCAAGCTGCTGAGTAATGGTACTAGCACCTTGTTTGGCTGAACCCGACATTGCAACCACGAGTGCTGCACGTGTGATACCGATTGGGTCAATACCTGGGTGTTCATAGAAACGGCTATCTTCGGTGGCAATCAGAGCCTCAACTAAGTGGCGAGGAATCTCGTCATAAGTGACTGGATTACGACGCTTTTCACCAAATTGAGAGATCAGCTTACCGTCTTGACTGAAGACTTGCATCGGCGTTTGGAGTTCTACGTCGCGCAAAGTGGCAACATCAGGCAACTCTGGTTTTACGTAAAAATAAAACCCGAAAATTGTACTGACTCCAAGAATCATGCAAATCAATGTAAATATGAATAATCGCTTTATGAACTTCACCGGATAATCCCTGATTAGTTAAGGCTGATAAGCAGCAAACCCTTGTACTCTAGGCTAAAAACTTAGCTTTCGTTTATTAACGCTTATTTAACTAATAATCACAACCCCTAGATAATCAACGAAATGCTTGGCACTTCAGGAGCTAGGTCACATGGGTTCATCATTAATTACAGGTATAGATATAAATCATCACAGCATCAAAGCCGTGGTACTAAAACCCTTGGGGGAGTTGTATGCCCTAGTGGGATACAAAGAGCTGCCGATTTCGGACGACATTTTTACAGCTAACCATACTTTGGAGTATCAGAAAACTGTTAAGAAACTTAAAGAACTTAGGAAAGGACTGCCTTTTGGCTGTCGCAACGTCGCCATTTCGGTACCTGATAACACGGTGATCAGCAAAGTACTGCAAATAGAGAGTGAGTTAGAAGACAGAGAAAAAGAGTTTTCTATCTATCAAACCTTCGCCCATCAATCTCCCTTTCCTATCGAGGAGCTGAGTTTAGATTTTGTAAAGCTGGAAGACAAACGATTTGGTAAAGGTTCGACAAGCAGTTATCAGGTATACGCCACTCGTAAAGAAGTTGTGGATAGCCGAGCGGATGCATTAACCAAGGCTGGCTTCAAACCTGTGGTGGTGGATACACAGGCGCATGGGCTACTTAATATCTGGCAATTGGCCTCGCGCCTGTATCCCGATAAGAAAAACTGGTTGCTAGTGGATGTTGGAATCGACCAAACCTCGCTAGGGGTTATCCCGCAGAATTCGGCGCCTTTCTATAAAGACATCGCCTTTGGCACTCAAGATCTTCGCAGCTCAGATGACCCGAGTGATATCGAGAGCGTGTTCGGTACTATGGAAGAGACACATCAATTCATTGTTAACCTGATTGAGAAGCTCAAGCGTCAATTGCAGCTCTATTCATCGGGAAATGCGCAGCAACCTATCTCAGGGATTTGGTTGATGGGCGAGGGCGCCAGCATCCCTATGGTAACCGAAGAGCTAGAACGCCATTTTCAGTTGAGCTGCGAGTCATTGAATCCTTTGTCTCTGTTTGAGAATAAGGTCGCCAAGAGACGCCGACTGCCGATTGACTTGCAACACTTTGGTATCGCGGCGGGTATGGCGATGAGTGGGCTCAAGTGGCAGGGAGAGAAGCATGTTGCATCAAATTAACCTGCTGCCGTGGCGTGATGAGATTCGTGCTCAGCACAAGAAGCGTTTTATCCATCTGGTCATTCTTGGCGTCATCATTGCGCTTATAGGGCAATGGGCGGTTGGTCACTATTTTCACGATCAACAAGCCAAGCAGCAAGCTCGCCTCAATTACCTCAATCAGTACATTGCTGAGCTCGACCGACAAATTCAGTCGTTAAAAGTCGCAGAGCAAGAACACAAAGCCATTCTGACTCGACTTGATGTGGTTGAGTCGCTGCAGCTTGGCCGTAATAAGACCACCGACTTCATGAACTTGATGCCGGAGCTGATTCCAGAGGGGGTCTATGTCGACAAGATAAAGATGAATGGTCAGGAGATTGAAATGTCGGGCATCAGCGACAGCACTGCTCGTCTCGCCACCATGTTGGACAACCTCGAACGTTCAGATTCTTTGAAAGGGGTCGAGATGCACTCTATCGTTCATAACCGCAAGCGCTTCAATAAAGAGTTTCAGACCTTCAAGGTCTCTTTTGTGTTTAGCCCTGTGTCTTTAGAAAACACAACCGCGAGCAGAAAAGATAAGGGGGCGCATCATGGCTAACCTTCAAAATAGGATTAGTAGGCAAAACAGGATGAGCTTGCAAGATCTCGATGTTGATGAGATCACCGAATGGCCATTGCTGCCTCAGCTTCTCGTGATTCTGGTGTTGATAGTGTTAATCCAAGGTGTAGGCACTTGGCTTTATGTGTTGCCACTCGACGATGAACTGCAACAGATGAAGCAACAAGAACAAACCTTAAAGACGACCTTGCGAATAAAGGCCAACAAGGTTGCAGCCTTGCCTAAATTGCAGAGTCAGCTGGATGAACTAACCAGTCGCTACGATTACCTGTTAGAGCAGCTGCCTGTTCAAAAAGAGCTAGCAAGTATGTTGGCGTCTGTGAATGAACTCGGCTTGGATAATTCGCTGACCTTTACTCGAATCGATTGGGGACAAAAACAGAACAAGGAGTTTCTCTATCGATTGCCTCTCAATATAGAGCTGACAGGTGACTATCACGAGATTGGTGACTTCTCTGCTGCCATCGCCAAGCTGCCGCGTATTATTAGCTTTGATGATGTGAATTGGCAGCGAGTCAGTCAAGAAAGTAGCACGCTGCACTTTAGGGTTCGAGCTTATACCTACCAGTTTAAATCGGAGGTCAATGATGAAACCCAATAGCGCGCTTTACTCAATCGTGTTGCTGCTTGCACTGTCAGGCTGCAAAGCAAATCAGGATTCACTCCCAGACTTCGTGGCACAGGTTGAAACTAAGGCGAGAAAAGATGTCGAGCAACTTGTCCCAGCAACTGAATTCACGGCGGCGACTTATCAGCGCCGAGCCTTTCGTCCTCCCTTTGAACTTCCTAAAGAAGCCATTGTGCAAAACCAGCCTTTGGTTAAGAAAGACTGTTGGCAACCTAGCGCTCGCTCTCGTAACGGAAAGTTAGAGAAGTACCCGCTGAGTAAGCTTCGTTTAAGAGGTGTAATGGGCAGTGGTTCAAGTGTGTTTGGGCTAGTGCAAACACCGAAAGGCAACGTGGTAAACGTCAAGAAAGGCCAGTTTATCGGCCTAAACAATGGCCGAGTTACTAAGGTGACTAGCCAGTACGTTCAGATTAATGAAACTCTTCCAGGTGGCTTAGGTTGTTGGCATAAGCGCAACGTTAGGCTGGCTCTGAAGTAAACCAATGTCACATGATGTGGATATGAGATGTAAATATGATTAAAGGAATAAGTGAGTCAATGAACAAAGGGCTGAAAGGCTTGATGGTGTCTGTGATGTTGGTTTTTAGCGTATTTAGTTACGCAGAGAGCCTACCAAATAAATTAGAGAATATTGATTTTAGGGTTAATAAGGATAAAGACGCCGTCATTATCATTGAGCTAGCGACCAGCACCGCTGTGGTGGATGTTCAACGTGCTCAGGAAGGGTTAAGTATCGAGTTGATCAATACTCAGGTTGATGATGACAAGCTTTACCTACTAGATGTAAAAGACTTCGCTACCTTGGTTGAAGGTATTGAAGTCTATAAAGAGACACCAAGCACTCGGCTTCTAGCGACGATTAGCAATGACTATCAGTATGAATACAATCTAAAGGGACGTTTTATTGAGGTGGTGATCAGCAAACCAGTTATCGATGAAGTGACCAAAGAAAAAAGCGTTCTAGAGAAAGAGGGCAAGCTGATATCGATTAACTTCCAAGACATCCCAGTACGAAATGTCCTGCAGCTGATTGCTGACTATAACGATTTTAACTTAGTCGTATCTGATTCGGTCGCCGGAAACCTCACTTTACGTTTAGATGGCGTACCTTGGCAGCAAGTTCTCGACATTATCTTGCAAGTTAAAGGATTGGATAAGCGCGTGGATGGCAATGTCATCTTGGTTGCGCCGAAAGCTGAGTTGGATCTTCGAGAGCAACAAGCGTTAGAAAAATCGCGTTTAGAAGAGGAGCTTGGGGAGCTTAAGTCGGAAATCATCAAGATTAACTTTGCTAAGGCCACCGATATTGCCGACATGATTGGCGGTGAAGGTGCGGTCAGCATGTTGTCTGATCGCGGTTCGATTACCATTGATGAGCGCACTAACTCTTTATTGATTCGTGAGTTGGAGGAGAACATTGCCGTGATACGAGGCATCATTGAATCGTTAGACATTCCCGTGAAACAGGTGCAGATAGAGGCACGTATTGTCACGGTTACTGAGGGTAATCTTGATGAGCTTGGCGTGCGCTGGGGCGTTTCCTCAACCAACGGAAGCTTCACCGTTGGTGGCTCAATCGAAGGTAACCACCCATCAGCGATTACGCCGTATGACGACGATAGCGGCAGCAGCGTGATTGATGACTATCTCAACGTCAATTTAGGGGCAACATCGCCGAACGCCTCGAGTATTGCGTTTCAGGTGGCCAAACTGGGTTCAGATACCTTACTCGATCTTGAACTGTCGGCACTGCAACAAGAGTCAAAAGCTGAAATCATTTCTAGTCCACGCTTAATCACCACCAATAAAAAGCCGGCTTATATTGAGCAAGGTACTGAAATTCCTTACTTAGAGTCATCTTCAAGTGGCGCTACGTCGGTTGCATTTAAGAAAGCCGTGTTGAGTCTTAAGGTGACACCGCAGATCACGCCCGATAATCGTTTGGTATTGGATTTGAGCGTGACTCAAGATAGGCCAGGGCAAGTGGTAAAAACTGGAACCGGTGAAGCGGTCGCCATTGATACGCAAAGAATAGGTACGCAAGTGCTTGTTAATAATGGTGAAACTGTCGTGCTTGGCGGGATATTTCAGCACAGCGTGAGCAGTACAGTGGATAAAGTTCCTCTGTTGGGGGACCTGCCAGTTTTGGGCGCATTGTTCCGTCGCAGCTATGAAAATGTGGGTAAAAGTGAACTACTTATTTTTGTCACACCCAAAGTTGTGATTCAGTAATGAACAATTAGATTAAAAATAAAGTTGCATTAGTGGCACCTAACCTTGATAATTTCGGGTCTTATCACGAATTATCTGTGAGGAATCGGTGCCACGGGCCTTTTAATTTCAGTACTTGTACTGACCTACCTTGTGGCGATGTCATTGAATTAACGTTGTAAATTACTGCTAAAAACATGGCTGAGAAACGCAATATTTTTCTTGTTGGCCCAATGGGCGCCGGCAAAAGTACAATTGGTAGACACCTAGCTTCCCAACTTCATATGGAGTTTCTAGACTCTGACACTGTGATCGAAGAGCGCACTGGCGCAGACATCGCATGGGTTTTTGATGTTGAGGGCGAAGAAGGTTTCCGTAAGCGCGAAGAATCTGTAATCAATGATCTGACAGAAGAACAAGGTATTGTTCTTGCGACAGGTGGTGGTTCAGTGTTGAGCAAAGAAAACCGTAACCGTCTATCTGCACGAGGCATTGTTGTATACCTAGAGACAACAATTGAAAAGCAACTTGCTCGCACTAACCGCGACAAGAAACGCCCTCTACTTCAAACAGACAACCCGCGTGATGTGCTAGAAGATCTAGCTGTATCTCGCAACGCACTATACGAAGAAGTGGCGGACTACACAGTTCGTACTGACGACCAAAGTGCAAAAGTGGTAGCCAACCAGATCGTAAAAATGCTAGAAGAACGTTAAGTTCATTTTTTCGGAGAGCAAACCCATGGAACGGATTACGGTCAATCTAGCTGAGCGTAGCTACCCTATCTCTATTGGCGCCGGGTTATTTGAAGACCCGGCGTACCTTTCTTTTTTATCAGGTAAGCAGAAAGTTGTTGTTATCAGTAATGTGACAGTAGCGCCTCTTTATGCTGATAAAATTTTATCGCTATTGGATCAAGTCGGCTGTCAGACATCTCTTCTCGAGCTGCCAGACGGTGAACAGTACAAAACCCTTGAAACGTTCAATTCAGTGATGAGCTACATGCTTGAAGGAAATTACAGCCGCGATGTGGTGGTGATTGCTTTAGGAGGTGGTGTTATCGGTGACTTGGTCGGTTTTGCTGCCTCTTGTTACCAGCGCGGTATTGATTTCATTCAAATCCCGACGACCCTTCTTTCTCAAGTGGACTCTTCTGTTGGTGGTAAAACCGCAGTAAACCATCCTCTTGGTAAGAATATGATCGGCGCTTTTTACCAACCGAAATCTGTGATCATCGATACCAACTGTTTATCAACGCTTCCAGAGCGTGAGTTTGCAGCGGGCATTGCTGAGGTGATCAAATACGGCATCATTTACGATGAAGCCTTCTTTGATTGGTTGGAGCAGAATCTAGAGAAACTTTATCAACTTGATGAAGAAGCACTGATTACCGCGATTGCTCGTTGTTGTGCAATTAAGGCTGAAGTGGTGGCTCTAGATGAAAAAGAGTCAGGAATCAGAGCGTTATTGAACCTAGGTCATACATTTGGTCATGCGATTGAAGCAGAACTAGGCTATGGTAATTGGCTACATGGTGAAGCTGTGTCGTCAGGCACTGTAATGGCAGCTAAAACAGCTCAATTACAGGGACTGATCTCTCAGCAGCAACTTGAGCGAATTATTTCTATACTCAAGAATGCGAAACTACCAATCCATACGCCAGAAAGCATGTCTTTTGAAGACTTTATGAAGCACATGATGCGCGATAAAAAAGTGCTGTCTGGTCAGTTGCGTTTGGTATTACCAACAAGTATTGGTACTGCTGAAGTGGTTGCTGATGTGCCTCAAGACATCATTAAACAAGCGATCGATTTCTGCCGTACTCTTTAAATTTGGTTGTGAGGTTGCCTAGCTAAACTCTAGGCAACTGAAGCGTTTTACTGATCGATCTTATCAGTAGGGATCCCCAATGAGTTTGGCTCATGAATTAAGAGTATTAGAGTTAGAATCTCAAGTTGAGCTGCTAGAGCGCTTACAGCTTTTGACTAACTTTGGTTCAAACCTTGTGACGGTGGCGGGCAAAGCTGGCTCTGGCCGATCTTGGTTGGCTCAGCGTTATCTTGAAGCATGGTCGACAGAAAAAAATCAGTGTTTACTGCTTTGTCATCCAAGCCAAGACGATCAACAACGCCGTGCGCTCATTCTTAGCCAAATTGTTTCTGATCCCCTGTTTAATCAACATGATTCTTTATCGGATAGCCTAACAAGGTTACTGGATGGAGAACCGTGTAATGTGGTTATCGTCGTTGATGATGCCCAACGACTTTCTGAGCTATTGGTATCCGAATTATGGATGTTGGTACTGGAAGCTCAATCAAACCCTCAATGGACGATCAATATCGTTCTCTTCTCGGAACCTGGCCACTTAGATACGTTATTAACGCGTTTGAGCTACGGTCAACAACACAAACCTATCGATCTTGAGATCGATGACCTTTCGCAACCAGAAGCTGAACATTTCTTTGAATCACTGGTGATTCGATATGTTGATGATGAGTCTGAAACTTGCGTGCGACGTGCGTTTAATAAAGCGCAACCTCTGCCCGGTGAGTTAATGGCTTTAGGAGAATTGAAAGTGGAAAAAAGGATTATTATTCGCTCAATTATTGGCTCGCCCATCAATATCGCGATTGTGGTGGCCTTGCTGTTGATTTTAATTGGTGGTGGTTATTGGTGGATGTTCAGTCAACCAACCCCTGACGATAAAGCGCAATCTCTTATCGCTCCGATTGAACAGACAGCTATCCCAACTTTTGAAGTGGAAAGTGGTACCGAGCAAGCTGGAATCGACGGAATGGACGATTCTGAAGCCGAAGCTGACATGAGTTATCAAGGTGCTGATGACGACAGCTCATCTTTGCCACCGACTGTCGTTGAAGATACCGCGAGTGTTGGAGAAGTCGAACAAGATCAGCAGCGTGTCGTAATCACCTCTGATGTGGTTGATGCCTTGCTTGATGATAAACCTGAAAGTGCCGATACCAGTGCGATTGATGCTGCTGTTGAAGAAAACACAGGTGCCGCGGTGAGTTCGCAATCAGATGCAGACAAAGTGGAGTCACAACCTTCAGCCGATGAAGCAACAGACCTAACACAGTCCACGCCACCGACTAAGAAAATTACATTCTCATTTTCTCGCGAAGAGTTACAAGCTATCTCTCCGCGAGCTTATACTTTGCAGTTGAGTGCGATGACCTCATTGGACGACGTACAGTCTTTCATTGAAGAGTATGACCTTGAGAACAAGGTTCGTATTTACCCAACACTTCGCAACGACACCAAGTGGTTTATTATCACTTATCAAGATTACCCAACGATTCAAGTGGCGAGAGACGCGGTAAGTGCGTTATCAAAACCCCTTCAACAGTTGGAACCTTGGGCAAAATCGATGAATCAAGTGCATCGAGAGATAGAACGTGCGAAATAACCCTGAGCTTAGCCTCAAAATATGTTACATTCCGCAGCCTTATTTTTGAGTTGATAGATAGAGCAGTAAATGAAAAAGCAGCGTGCCTTTCTAAAATGGGCTGGTGGTAAATATGGCCTAGTTGAAGACATCCAACGTCACCTGCCACCTGCTCGTAAATTGGTAGAACCGTTTGTCGGTGCCGGCTCAGTATTTCTGAATACTGACTTTGAACAGTACCTGCTTGCAGATATCAATCCCGATCTTATCAACCTGTACAACCTGCTTAAAACCGATCCTGAAACTTATATCACGGAAGCGAAGCGCTGGTTCTGTCCTGAGAACAACCGTAAAGAAGCCTTCTTAGATATTCGCGCTGAGTTCAATGGTACAGATAACGTCATGTATCGTTCATTGGCTTTCTTGTATATGAACCGATTTGGCTTCAATGGCCTATGTCGTTACAACAAGAAGGGCGGTTTTAACGTTCCATTTGGTTCTTATAAAAAACCTTACTTCCCAGAAGCTGAGCTGGAATTTTTTGCCGAGAAAGCGAAAAAAGCCACCTTCGTCTGTGAGGGATACCATGAAACCTTTAGCCGCGCGCGCAAAGGCTGTGTGGTTTACTGCGATCCTCCATACGCACCACTGTCGAACACGGCAAACTTTACCTCTTACGCAGGTAATGGCTTTAGCTTAGATGACCAAGCTGCACTGGCGGATGTTGCTGAAAAAGCAGCGATGGAACGAGGCATCCCTGTCTTGATCTCAAACCATGACACCACCTTAACGCGCCGTTTATACCATGGTGCAGAACTGAACGTGGTCAAGGTTAAGCGCACCATTAGCCGTAATGGCGCAGGGCGCAATAAAGTCGATGAGTTACTGGCACTTTTTCATAAAGAGAAAAACCAGCAACACGTTTCAGAAGAATTGTAGCGGCCAACATAACCCTCGAACTCATTAAATTGAGTGACCAACGGGTACTTTCATAAACTAATCTTTCGAACTGCTAGGATCTGCTTAGTTGCTTAGGTAGAATTGCACACCAAATAGTCTTGGAATTGAGTCTTGTATTTGTATATGAGATGTCACAAGGCGGTGATATTCGCAATTTACTCACTCTTAAGAGGTTTGGTATGAAAGATTTTCTAATCGCTCCATCGATTTTGTCTGCAGATTTTGCTCGTCTTGGTGAAGACGTAGAAAAAGTACTCGCAGCTGGTGCTGATGTTGTGCACTTCGATGTGATGGACAACCACTACGTACCTAACCTGACTTTTGGCGCGCCTATCTGTAAAGCGCTGCGCGACTACGGTATTACGGCTCCTATCGATGTTCACCTTATGGTTAAGCCAGTAGACAGCATCGTGCCTGAGTTTGCTAAAGCCGGCGCATCAATGATTACCTTCCACGTTGAAGCTTCAGAGCACATCGATCGCACTCTACAGCTAATCAAAGAGCACGGCTGTAAAGCGGGTGTGGTTCTTAACCCTGCAACGCCGCTTTCTTGCTTAGATTACATCCTAGACAAAGTAGACATGATTCTACTGATGTCTGTGAACCCAGGCTTCGGCGGTCAATCTTTCATTCCTCACACGCTAGATAAACTACGTGCTGTTCGTAAGCTGATTGATGAGTCAGGCCGTGACATTCGCCTTGAGATTGATGGCGGCGTGAAGGTTGATAACATCCGTGAAATCGCAGAAGCGGGCGCAGATATGTTCGTTGCGGGTTCAGCTATCTTCAATCAACCAGATTACAAAGAAGTGATTGATGAGATGCGTGCAGAGCTTGCAAAAGTAAACGCATAATCGTAAAACTACAGATAGATTGAATATTAAGGGGCTAATTTGCCCCTTTTTTACGTCTTATAGCTCAACTCATAAGACGAACATAATAAATAGGAAAGTAAGATGTCATTAAGCTCAATAAAACTGATCGCCTTTGATTTGGATGGAACCTTGTTAGACAGCGTGCCTGATTTGGCCGTTGCTGCTGACCAAGCTTGTCAGGAGTTGGGTTTCCCTTCAGTGAGCGAAGAACAAGTTCGCGACTACGTAGGTAATGGTGCTGATGTTCTTATCGGACGTTCACTCAGCCGTAACTTGACGGTTGACCCAAGCCTAGAGCCAGAGCTACTGAAAAAAGCACGCATCCTGTTTGATGATTTCTATGAGCAGGGCGGTCACAAGCTAAGTCACCTTTACCCATCGGTTAAAGAGACGCTGGCTGAGCTGGATAAAGCCGGCTTCACTATGGCGCTGGTTACCAACAAGCCATCGAAGTTTGTACCAGACGTACTGGCGCAACACGGTATTGATAAGTACTTTGTTGATGTGTTGGGTGGCGACTCTTTCCCAGAGAAAAAACCGAACCCAGTCGCTCTGAACTGGTTGCTAGAAAAGCACAATGTAAAAGCGGAAGAGATGTTGATGGTTGGCGATTCAAGCAACGACATTAAAGCGGCTAAGAATGCAGGTTGTCACTCGTTTGGTCTGACTTACGGTTATAACCACGGCGAGCCGATTTCAGCATCAAACCCTGACTATGTCGCGGATAACGTCGCGCAATTACTAGATGTCGTTCTAGTTTCAGCATAAAGCGGACAAAAGTTAGCTAACCTACTAGCAAAATACTTATCAATGAGTACACTGGATGAGCCGTACAGAAGAGCTGTGCGGCTTTTCTATATTTAAGTTAAGAAGCTAAGCGTTCAATAAACTTAGCGAATAAGCAAAGGAATTAAAACCATGAGCAAGCCCATCGTATTGAGTGGTGTTCAACCATCTGGTGAACTAAGTATCGGTAACTACTTGGGTGCTCTACGTCAATGGCAACAGATGCAAGATGATTACGATTGCCAATACTGTGTTGTAGACCTTCACGCAATTACGGTTCGCCAAGATCCGAAAGCACTGCATGAAGCGACTCTAGACGCACTAGCAATCTGTCTTGCTGTCGGTGTTGATCCAAAGAAGAGCACGCTATTTGTTCAGTCACACGTACCAGAGCATGCTCAACTTGGTTGGCTTCTTAACTGTTACACACAAATGGGTGAACTGAGCCGTATGACTCAGTTTAAAGATAAGTCTGCACGTCACTCAAACGACGTAAACGTAGGCCTCTACGACTACCCAGTGTTGATGGCTGCAGACATCCTGCTTTACGGTGCTCATCAAGTGCCTGTAGGTAGCGACCAGAAACAACACTTAGAGTTAGCGCGTGATATCGCAACTCGCTTCAACAACATCTACGGTCCTGAAACGCCAATCTTCCAAGTACCAGAACCTTACATTCCAACAGTGAATGCACGTGTAATGAGCCTGCAAGATGCGACGAAGAAGATGTCTAAGTCAGACGACAACCGTAAGAACGTGATTACTTTGCTAGAAGAACCTAAGTCGATCATCAAGAAGATCAACAAAGCGCAAACCGATGCAGAAACACCACCACGCATTGCTCACGATTGGGAAAACAAAGCGGGTATCTCTAACCTAATGGGTCTGTACTCTGCAGCGACAGGTAAAACGTTCGAAGAGATCGAAGCGCAGTACCAAGGCGTTGAAATGTACGGTCCGTTCAAGAAAGACGTAGGCGCAGCATTGGTTGAGATGCTTGAGCCGATTCAAGCTGAATATCACCGTATCCGTGCTGACCGTGCCTACATGGACGCAGTAATGAAAGCCGGTGCTGAAAAAGCCTCTGAACGTGCTGCAGTGACACTGAAAAAAGCATACGAAGCAGTAGGTTTTGTTACTCGCCCATAGGGTGAACTAACACAACTCGCTTGAGAATTTGAGCCCAAAGTAGCTGTTGTTTACTTTGGGCTTTTTCATGCCCATTCCATTTGCCTTCCTCGAAACCCCCTTGTTTGAATTGATAATTTACCCAGTATTTAGCTAGCATATCCATCGCTGTAATGCTGTGCAGATGATCTTATTTGGTACCCTCAAGCTTTATAAAATTACACTCGTTTCTATATATGTTGGAAATATATAACGTGCCAAACAATTGATGATTCCAAAGTGATAAGTTCCTCATTTTCTTGCCAACTGACTTATTCCTTTCATAAATAAACCTGATAGTTACCACAAAATACATGACTGCCCATAGATGGCAGTGACTATAACTCGATGAACTCAGGTGAAACGGATGGCTCTTTTACACAAACCTTCATTGCTAGCAGTGGCAATTGGTAGCTTGTTAACTACAAGCGCACACGCTGATTTGTTTATTTCACAATATGTGGAAGGCGGCAGCTATAACAAAGCGGTTGAGATTGCCAATAGTGGCGATAGCAGCATTAGTTTAGATGGTTACTCATTGGCGAAATCTGCCAATGGCAACGGATCATGGGGTGCCACTTTACCTTTAGATGGACACGTTTTAGCACCCGGTGAAGTACTCGTGGTCGCACATTCTAGTGCGAGTGATGAGATTAAAGCTCAAGCTGACATCATTAATGCCTCTATCGCCAATCATAATGGTGACGACCCGCTGGCTATCTTGAATTCAGACGGCTCGGTACATGATGTTGTTGGTTTGATGGGCGATGTGGACTGGGGCAAAGATGTTACTTTGGTTCGTGCGACACAAACACCTTCTGCGACGTTTGATGCTTCACAATGGGTATCGCTACCAAAAGACAGTATTGAAGGGCTAGGTTCACTAGACAGCGTTGAGCTGCCAGAAGCCTTTACTTGTACAGAAGATGGCTCAGACCCGGTATTTACCACCATTCAAGAGATCCAAGGCGAAGGTGCAACATCACCGTTCATCGATGGCTACCCGTACATCACCGACGATGAATACTTCGTAAAAGGTGTAGTTAGCGCAGTGACTACTGGCCTAACCAAAGGCTTCTACCTGCAAGCACTTGAGGATGACTTCAATTCAAGTACCTCTGAAGGTCTATTTATTCACACTAACCAGTCAAGCTCAGATTTAGTTGCGGGTGATGTGGTGTGTGTGAAAGGTAAGGTTCAAGAATACTACAGCCACACTCAGCTTAAAGTTGAAAACAACCAATGGCTAAAGCAGGGCGAACAGCAATCCCCTGAAGCGACGGCGATTGAAGTGCTAGACAGTGACGAGAACTTCGCTGCAACGCTTGAACGCTACGAAGGCATGTTGGTGAAAACAACCGAAGCGCTTGATATGCGTGTGACGCGTACCTTTGGTTATGACTACGCAGGTCGTCGTAACAACATGGTACTGGCGCATGAGCGTATTAACATGCAGCCGAACCAGCTTTTCGCCGCGGGATCTGACGAAGCGAAGCAGCAAACTGAAGACAACGCAGACCGCCGTCTTTTCGTTGAAACCGATCAAAAAGCGGCTGATGGACAAGTCCCTTTCTACCCAGATTTTGGCCGCACTGATATCGACCAAGATGGTTCAACAGAAGATTACATCCGCATTGATGACACCATTGTTGGCCTAGAAGGCGTGCTGACTTACAGCTACGGTGAGTACCGTTTAATTGCGACTAACCAGATCTCGGCTGAAAACTATGTGCGTAACGATCCGCGTACCGACAAACCAGACATGGATGAAGGCGACCTACGTATTGCGACCTTCAACGTATTGAACTACTTCAACTCTCCATTTGGTGGCGACGCGAATCAGCACGGCAATAACCGTGGCGCGAACACCATCACTGAGTTTGAGATGCAGCAAGAGAAGATTGTGAACGCGATCCTTCGTCTAGACGCTGACATCATTGGTTTGATGGAAATTGAGAACAACGGCTTTGGTGAAGGTTCTGCCATTCAACAGCTTGTGAATCAGTTGAATGATCGCATTGAGCGTAAGAAAGACCGTTATACGTTTGTCGCAGTTGATTCAAATGAAGATGGTGTAACCGACGAGATGGACTCGATTGGTACTGACGTAATCACAACGGGTGTCATCTATCGCAAGAAGGTAGTGAAGCTTAAAGACAGCCGCGTTATCGCGATGCCAAGCCAGCAAGCACCAGAGGTGTTAGACGATTCAGGTAAGGTGATTGAAGATGGTAAGAACTACCAGCGTGACTCGTTAGCGCCAACCTTCAAGGTTAAAGGCACCAAAGAGAAACTCACCGTAGCGATCAACCACTTTAAATCGAAAGGCTCTAAGTGTTGGGAAGATGCTGCTCCGATTGAGCAGGGCGGCCAAGGCGGCGTTGATGCCGATAAGCAAGGTTCATGTGAGAACTTCCGTGTTGCTGCGGCGGTGGCACTGGGCGAAGCACTCGATGGCATTGAAGGTCATAAAGTGATTCTGGGTGATATGAATTCGTATGGCATGGAAGATCCAATGTTGGTGCTAACGGATTACTCTGAAGAGAAATACGGAAAGCAAATTAAAGCGGCGCGTAACACTTACATTGATGGTGTTGAACAGTTTGGTGATAGCGGTGCGGTGATTACTAAGAACTACGGTTACATTAATGCTGTAGCTCAAAAGCACCCAGACAGCTGGAGCTACTCATACAATGACGAAGTGGGCGCACTGGATCACCTGTTGATCAGCGACAGCCTGAAAGACATGGTGGTGGATGCAACGGACTGGCACATTAATGGTGGTGAATCGACGTTGTTTGACTACAACGAAGAGTACAAAGGCGATCTGCCTAAGTACCAAGATCACTTCCGTTCATCGGATCATGATCCTGCGGTTCTTGAGTTAAGAGTCGGCGGTTCATTCGGCTTGGGTGCATTGATGTCATTGTTTGGCCTGGCAATGTGGCGTCGTCGCAAGTAGCTAAACTGTAAGTAGATTGGCTTGCCATACAAGCAAGCCAATTCAGATAACTTAACGCTATCTGTAAACAATTAAGGTCAACCTAGGTTGGCCTTAATTATTGGCGAAATGCAGTTTCCACTTGCCTTTCGCTATGGGTATTGCACAATACCGCCCCTATATCTCCCAATCCTTTAGTATTTAGCAAACGATTTCGACTCATGTTACTTATCATCGATAACTACGACTCCTTTACTTATAACTTGTATCAGTATTTCTGTGAGTTAGGGGTAACTGTAAAAGTTGTACGCAACGATGAGATTGATATTGCGGGCATCGAAGCACTGAATCCTAGTCACCTTGTTATCTCGCCGGGTCCTTGTACACCGGATGATGCGGGAATCTCTCTGCAAGTTATAGAACACTTCGTTGGCAAGCTGCCGATCTTAGGTGTGTGTCTTGGTCATCAAGCCATTGCTCAAGTCTTTGGTGGTGAAGTGGTGAGAGCCAGACAAGTGATGCACGGTAAAACCTCGCCTATTCATCATAACGGGAAGAGTGTTTTTCAAGGTCTCAATAACCCTCTGACTGTGACTCGTTACCACTCTTTAGTGGTGAAAAACGGCACATTACCAGACTGTTTTGAGCTGACGTCTTGGACGGAATTTGAAGATGGTAGCATGGATGAGATCATGGGTTATCAACACAAAACCTTGCCGATTGATGCGGTGCAATTTCACCCTGAGTCGATTAAAACAGAGCAAGGACACCAGCTTCTCGCTAACTTCTTAGCGCGTTGAGTGTTTAAATTTGACTCTTTCTCCGCCTAAATAAGCCAGTTAAACCTGTTAGTCCATTCGTTAAGCGTTTAAATTCGGGCGCTACGCGTCTCTTACTCCTCTGACGCTGATCACTTTTTATAACATTTCTCCCTCTTAAGGCTAAGTTTTTAGCCTATGCAAAATTATTCGCCTTATTTCGTCTCGAACCCAATATACCGCAATGCCAGTAAGGCTTTGCCGTTGCAGGTTACACGTTTAGGTAAAAAAAGCTTCATAAAACAGATTAATTGATGCATAAATAGTCATAGGTAGTGACGTTTAGCTGGTTGTAAGGGATGGCTAAAGAATAATCTACTATTGAAAAGGTTAATTAAATGTAAATATAATGCTGCAGCGGGATTATGGCGAGACAAAATATCTTTGTCTCACTTATGAACCATTACGCTTATTTGCGAAGCTTGCGGTATCGAGAAGGAATGTACGATGACAGTGGAAAATAAAGTAGAACGTAGTCTGTTTAATGAGGTGATGGTGCCTTGTTATAACCCAATGGAAATGATCCCAGTAAAAGGGGAAGGCGCACGCGTTTGGGACCAACAAGGCCGAGAGTATATCGACTTTGCTGGTGGTATCGCTGTGAGCTGTTTGGGTCACTGTCACCCAGCAATGGTTAATGCTGTTACCGAGCAAGCAAACAAGATTTGGCACCTAAGTAATGTAATGACTAACGAACCTGCACTGCGTCTAGCGAAGAAGCTAACTGACGTATGTTTTGCAGAAAAAGTATTCTTTGCGAACTCTGGTGCAGAAGCGAACGAAGCAGCACTTAAGCTAGCTCGTCGTTGGGCTGCGGATGTTCACGGTCCTGAGAAATCTGAAATCATTGCATTCAAACAAGGTTTCCACGGTCGTACTTTCTTTACTGTAACCGTTGGTGGTCAAGAAGCTTACTCAGATGGCTTCGGTCCAAAACCTGGCGATGTAACTCACCTACCTTACAACGATATTGCCGCTCTAGAAGCGCATATCTCTGATCGCACTTGTGCCATCATGATGGAACCTCTGCAAGGCGAGGGCGGTATCATCTCTCCAACGGCTGAGTTCGTGAATACGGTTCGTGAACTGTGTGACAAGCACAATGCATTGTTGATTTTTGATGAAGTACAAACAGGTAATGGTCGTACTGGTAACTTCTATGCTTACCAAGGTCTGGGCGTGACGCCAGACATTCTAAGCACAGCGAAGTCTCTAGGTGGCGGTTTCCCTATCGGCGCAATGCTGACGACGTCTGAACTGGCTACACACCTTAAGGTTGGTACGCACGGTTCTACATACGGTGGTAACCCACTGGCGTGTGCGGTAGCTGAAGCAGTGGTTGACGTAGTTAGCCAACCTGAGACTCTAGAAGGCGTAAAAGAGCGTGAAGCGCTATTCCGTGATGGTCTAACTAAGATTAACGACAAATACCAAATTTTCAGTGAGATTCGTGGTAAAGGCCTATTGTTAGGTGCTGCACTGAATGACGAATGGCAAGGGCGTGCGCGTGACGTATTAGTAGCAGCAGGCGAGCAAGGCCTAATGGTACTGGTTGCGGGTGCAAACGTGGTTCGTTTTACGCCATCACTGGTTATCACTAAACAAGAAATTGAAGAAGGTTTATCAAAACTAGACAAAGCAATCGCTACGCTAGTTTAGCCTGAGCGGCGTCATAGGAATGATCGCCATTAGAGCGATCCCATGACGTTTTGCTAAAGGCCCAAGCTTCTGGTTTTGGGCCTATTTTGCATCTGGAGGGAATATTGATGCTAGTTGTTCGCCCAATTAAACTATCTGATTACGACGCGTTGCATACCTGCGCTGTTGAGTCAGGACATGGATTCACATCTCTTCCGGTTAACGAAGAACTGTTAACCAATCGTATTACTCACTCTGAATACAGCTTCGCGAAACAAGGCGTGACCGAGCCCGGTGATGAAGGCTACCTGATGGTTGGCTACGATACCGAAACCGGAGAAGTGGCGGGTACGACCGGCATAGAAGCCTCGATTGGCTGGGATGTACCGTTTTATTCTTACCACATCAGTAAAGTGGTTCACTCTTCACAGCGCCTTAAAGTGAATAACGTGGTTAAGCTGTTGACGTTTGGTAATAACTATACAGGCTGCAGCGAAATTTGTACGCTGTTCTTACGTCCTGATTACCGCAAAGGCTTAAACGGTCGACTGATGTCTAAGTGTCGTTTCCTACTGATGGCTGAGCACCCAGAGCGTTTCTCAAAAACGATCTTTGCTGAGATGCGTGGTGTATCAGATGCGGAAGGCAATTCTCCTTTCTGGCAATGGCTGCAAGAACATTTCTTCTCGATTGACTTCACGCTTGCCGATTACCTAACCGGTATTGGTAAGAAAGGCTTCATTGCTGACCTAATGCCTAAGCTACCTATCTACGTGAACCTACTGAGCAAAGAAGCTCAAGCGGTGATCGGAGAGGTACATGACAATACGCGCCCTGCACTTAAGTTGCTGGAACGTGAAGGTTTCACCAACCGTGGTTATGTCGACATCTTTGATGCAGGCCCAACGGTTGAGTGTGATCTAAGAAACATCGAATCTGTGCGTCACTCAATTCGAGCACAGGTTCAAATTGCAGAGCACTCTAGCTCTAAAGACTTCCTAATTGGTAATACCTCGTTTGAGAACTTCCGCGCAGTAGCCGCGAAAGGTGCGTATGACCAAGCAAGCGACACAGTGATTTTATCATCTGAAGTAGCAAGCGCTCTTGAAGTAAAAGAAGGCGAATTCGTTCGCATGTTGGCTCAATAAGAGCGGCGATTATCTGTCGAAGATTTTAAGGATAGAAGTATGACTCAGTGGATAGCAGGACAGTGGGTGGCAGGTCAAGGTGACGCCATGACATCAGTAAGCCCATACAACAATGAAGTAGTGTGGCAGGGTGATAGCGCGACACCAGCACAGGTTGAATCTGCAGTAGCAGCAGCTCGTGAAGCCTTCTTGGTTTGGAAAAAACTGAGCTTTGCAGAGCGTGAAGCGATCGTGTTGAACTTTGCTGAGAAAGTTAAAGAGAACAGCGAAGAAATCGCGCAAATCATCGCGAAAGAGACGGGTAAACCGATTTGGGAAACTCGCACTGAAGCGGGCGCAATGGCGGGCAAGATTGCTATTTCAATTCGTGCTTACCATGAGCGTACCGGTGAAGCTTCTCGTGAAGCGGCAGGCAACCAGATTGTACTGCGTCACCGTCCATTAGGCGTGATGGCAGTATTTGGTCCTTATAACTTCCCTGGTCACCTACCTAACGGTCATATTGTTCCTGCACTGCTATCGGGTAATACCGTGGTATTTAAGCCTTCAGAGCAGACACCTTGGACGGGTGAGTTTGCGATGAAATTATGGCAAGAAGCGGGTCTTCCTGCTGGCGTAATCAACTTAGTACAAGGCGCTAAAGAGACAGGTATCGCACTGGCCGATGCTAAAGGTCTTGATGGCGTGCTGTTCACAGGTAGCGCTAATACTGGGCATATCCTGCATCGTCAATTCGCTGGCCAACCGGGCAAGATGCTGGCACTAGAGATGGGTGGCAATAACCCTATGGTGATCACTGACCAATTTGGTGATGCTGACGCGACGGTTTATACCATTATCCAGTCGGCCTTCATCAGTGCGGGCCAACGTTGTACATGTGCACGTCGCTTGTATGTGCCTGTTGGCGAGAAGGGCGATCTGCTACTCGATAAACTGGTCGCAGCTACGCAAAAGATTCGTGTCGATCAGCCTTTCGCGGAACCAGCTCCTTTCATGGGCCCTCAGATCTCTGAAGCTGCGGCTAAGTTCATTCTGGACGCGCAAGCTAATCTGCAATCGTTAGGCGGTGTCAGCCTAGTAGAAGCAAAAGCGGGTCAAGCGGCGTTTGTTTCTCCGGGCATTATCGATGCAACTAACATTGCCGAACTGCCAGATGAAGAGTACTTCGGTCCATTACTGCAAGTGGTTCGTTACCAGTCACTAGAGCAAGCGGTTGAACTGGCTAATGACACACGTTTTGGTTTGTCTGCAGGCTTAGTTTCAACAGACGATTCAGAGTGGGAATACTTCGTTGACCATATCCGTGCGGGTATTGTTAACCGTAACCGCCAGCTAACAGGCGCAAGTGGTGATGCACCATTTGGTGGCCCGGGGGCTTCGGGCAATCTACGCCCAAGTGCTTACTACGCCGCGGACTACTGTGCTTACCCTATGGCTTCAATGGAAGGTGGTGAAACTCAACTTCCAGCAACGTTTAGCCCGGGTATTGAGCTTTAATTTCTGAACTACAGGTTTATGAACCATAGATTTATGAAGCACAGGTTTATGGACCGTGGTTTTATAAGCTTAATGCTTTTTTGACTTAGGCTTATAAGGTACTAGGCTCATTCGTTAACTTTGAAATAAGGAAGTGGTGTTATCGCTTCCTTTTTCCATCACGTCCGACACCTAGATTGGGCGGTAGATAATAATAGAACAAGTATGTCACAGGCTGATGGCTGCTGACTCTGTGTCCAGCCTCTCCCTCTCTAATCCAAATTACTAGCTTGCTAGAACCTCTGACAAGGAGTCACCATGACGCCCGATCTACTCTTTAAATCACTTTGGGACGATTACATTCACAGGCTTTGTCCATCGGCTGAGAAAGTACATCACTTGCTGAAAGAAGACGAAGCTCTGATTAATGATCACATTGCACTGCGTACTTTCAATGTTGCTCCGCTAGGTATTGAAACATTGGCTAAGCCTTTCCTTGAGCTAGGTTATAAAGCGTGTGGCGATTACTTGTTTGAGAGTAAGAAGCTAGTCGCGAAGCATTACGAGCACCCAGATCCAAATCAACCTAAAGTGTTCATTAGTGAGTTGAAGGTCGAAGAGTGTTCAAGTGACTTACAACAGATCGTTGCTAAATTGGTTGAGCAAGTCGACGTAAGCAAGCTTCAAGGCCATGAATTCTTGTTTGGTGGTCGTCTATGGGACTTGAGCTTCGCAGATTTCCAAGTGCTTGCAAAAGAGAGTGAATACGCGTCTTGGCTCGCAGCTCATGGTTACGGTGCCAACCACTTTACAGTGAGCGTTAATCAACTCGATGCTTTTGATGAAGTGCAGGCAGTGAATGATTATTTGAGCGAATCAGGCTTCACGATCAATGCATCTGGTGGCCAGGTTAAAGGCTCTCCAGAGGTCTTATTAGAGCAATCATCAACAATGGCAGATAAAGTCCCAGTTTCATTTGTTGAGGGCAATGAGATGATTCCTGGAGGCTTCTATGAGTTCGCTAAGCGTTATGCGATGGCTAATGGTGAGCTTTATACCGGTTTTGTGGCAGCATCGGCTGACAAGATCTTCGAAAGCACTAACGGTTAAAGAAAGATACGAGTACGGACTTTACCCTAAAGATGCAGATAGGCTTCGCTTCGAGAGTGTTTGCGCTTCGAAGCTGTAGGTGTTTCATTCGTATTTTCTTTGTAGATCTTTAGAAAACAAAAAAGCCACCAAATTTGCATTTGGTGGCTTTCAAATTTTAGGCTCAGTTAATCGAGATTAACGAGTGCCATATACCACGATAGTTTTACCGTGTGCAGAAATTAGGTTCTGCTCTTCTAGCATCTTCAAGATACGACCAACTGTCTCACGAGAACAACCAACGATCTGGCCAATCTCTTGGCGAGTGATCTTGATTTGCATGCCGTCAGGGTGAGTCATTGCATCTGGTTGTTTTGCTAGGTTTAGTAGCGTTTGTGCGATACGACCAGTTACGTCAAGGAACGCTAAGTCACCAACTTTTTGGCTAGTTACTTGTAGACGGTTTGCCATTTGCGCTGATAGACGCATTAGGATGTCTGGGTTCACTTGGATAAGTTGACGGAATTTCTTGAAAGAAATTTCAGCTACTTCACAAGGAGATTTTGCACGAACCCAAGCTGTACGCTCTTGGTCTTCTTCGAATAAGCCTAGCTCACCGATGAAGTCGCCTTGGTTTAGGTAAGAAAGAATCATTTCCTTACCTTCTTCGTCTTTGATAAGAACTGCCACAGAACCTTTAACAATGTAGTACAAGGTTTCTGCCTTTTCACCAGCATGAATCAAAGTACTTTTTGATGGGTACTTATGAATATGACAGTGTGAAAGGAACCACTCTAATGTTGGATCGGTTTGAGGTTTACCTAGAACCATAATATCTCACTTCCTCTGCAGGGTATGCTTGCCGCTTTCCGTATTTTAGCTAAGCCTGGATTGACTTGTAGGATAAGAGCACTCGTTGAGCGCTGCAAGCTATCTTGTGTTTCGTTTAAGAATAGTATCCTTTTTCAGGTACTATTTCTTGATTTTAATCGTGACCAAGCTACGATTTTTTACGCAAAATTGTGCACATGATCACGGTATGAAAAGTAATCAACCAGAATGGTGCTCTGTTAACCAATTTTTCCGGTTTCGATGAGTTGTTGTAGGATCGGCCTTACAATGAGCTCCATAGCAAAACTCATCTTCCCTCCTGGTACCACAAGCGTGTTGTGGCGAGACATAAATGAGCCATCAATCATAGCTAAAAGGTAAGGGAAATCGACGTTTTTGATGCCGCGCAAACGTATAACAACGAAGCTTTCGTCTAAACTTGGGATCCCTTTAGCGTTGAGAGGGTTTGATGTGTCTACCGTTGGAACACGCTGAAAGTTGATGTGAGTACGCGAAAACTGAGGAGTAATGTAGTTAAGGTAATCATCCATCGAGCGAACAATCGAGTCCATTACTGCTTCACGAGAATGACCACGATCGCGTGTGTCGCGAACGAATTTCTGGATCCATTCTAAGTTGACGATAGGTACCATGCCGATCAGCAAGTCGACGTGTTGAGAAACGTTAATGTCGCCATCAACCACACCGCCGTGCAGGCCTTCGTAAAACATCACATCGGAGTTTTCAGGGATCTCTTGCCATGGCGTGAAGGTGCCCGGCATTTGATTGTAAGGCACGGCTTCATCGAAGGTGTGTAGGTAGCTTCTTACTTTACCTGTACCTTCGTTACCGTATTTACGGAAGAACTCTTCTAGCGCACCAAAGTCGTTGGCTTGAGGACCAAAGTAGCTGATGTGCTTACCTTGCTCGCGCGCTTTACGGATCTCGACATCCATCTCTGGGCGAGTGAAGCGATGGAAACTATCCCCTTCAACCCAAGCGGCCTTCACGTCCATCATATTGAACATTTTACGGAAGGCTTCTGAGGTGGTGGTGGTGCCGGCTCCAGATGAACCCGTCACCGCAATAATTGGATGTTTAGCGGACATGACAACCCTTGTCTTTTGAGTAACTTACTTGTTAGCAATCGTTTACCACTATAACACGGCTCCTTTATGAGCGCAGCTTAGAAGCGTTTTGTGACTTGAATATCAACGGTTTCATGGAGCTCAGAAAACACAATGCTGACTTCTCCTGAAGCTAATTGATGTTTCACTTGATCAATCTTGTTTTGCAGTGAAACCTCTACGTCGCCGTAGTCTGTGCCTTCACGCAGCACGAACTCTTTGATGAGGTTTTCCAGTGTCTCTGGCGCAATGTCTTGCCATGGGATGATCATAAATACTTCTCTCTTTTATGTTCATAAATAGGTTTATTGATGTAGAAATGCGTGTGCTTAGTATTGTTTTACTTCTATTTACTAAGGCTCGGTCATTATGCCGAATCTTGGATACTTTCATAGTAGGCAGGCAAGGCTTCTTCTAACCAAAACCTTGGCTTGAGTGTACTGCCAGTAATAAACCCAACATGGCCGCCTTTTTGAAACAGTCGATAATCGATGTTATCGGGCAGAACAAATTTTGGGATCACATCATCGGTCATGAAAGGGTCGTCTTTGGCATGAATGATCTGAGTCGGTAGTTTGATCTTATTGAGCTTAGGCAGAGCAGAACATTGCGCATAATAATCTTGGGCATTTTTGAAGCCGTGCAGAGGCGCAGTGATTCGTTCATCAAACTCATACAGTTTGGTGATGTTCTTGATGGCTTCAGCGGTGATGCCAAGTTTTTCCTGCAGCAGGTTAACCTTTTTTAGCGCATTCGATTTTAGAGAGTTGAGCAGGTACTTCTTATAGAGCTTGGAGAAACCACGCTCAATACGACTAGAGCAACACGCTAGGTCAAAAGGAGCAGATACGATGGTCGCCGCCGACAGCAATGGGTCGTCTGCGTACTCAGCCAAATAGTTCGCCAGCATGTTTCCACCTAAAGATATGCCAACCGCAACCTTAGGGTTATTCGGAAACTGGGCGTGCAGGTGTCTTAGAAAAAAGCGCGCATCTTCGACTTCACCTGAATGGTAAGCGCGAGCCAGGCGATTGGGTTTTCCGCTGCAGCCTCTGAAGTGCATCATCACGGACAACCAACCATCTTTAGCAAACGCATTCATTAATCCATTGGCATAAGGGCTCTCAAAGCTACCTTCTAAACCGTGGAATAGAACGAATATCGGCTTGCTACTGCGATCATTTTTATTTGAGGTGTCACCGTCTGGTGATTCGCTCCAAGCAAGATCAAGAAAGTCACCATCGGGTGTTTCTAAGGTTTGCCAGTGAGGATGAAACAGCGCCTGCTTCCTAATAAACCGTGGCACTAAGGTTTGTAAGTGCGGATTAGAGAGACCAGCAGCTGCGGTAAATATTGTCATAAAAACGATCCATGCTTCTTTATACGGGTTTTGATAACGTGTTGAGTTTGTAACGAAACGCCCACGTTTTTATTTGAGCTTGGTTGATTCTCGGCATAAGCGCAAGAGTTTCACTCATACAGGTTACAAAACAGGTTGTAGGTAACTGGTTGAATACTATCGAGGTTAAGCTCTATATATTGCTAATAATCCGAGCCACCATCGCGTGAACACGAAGAACGATAGTCCCCAATAAGCTTGGATCTTGATCTAACAAAAGGAAAAGGGAATGCCTTAGGGCTGAGGGGCTGGTTCAGAAAAAGCAACATAGAGGTTTTCTGCCCCTAATAATCGACAGTATTGAAAAGCGAGAGGCGCTTGTTGGTTTGCGAAAAGCTGAAGAGAGTTTATGTAGTCGACGAGATCAGATTGTTGTTGTTTCTCTAGTTGTAATTCGAACTGTAAGGCTTCACGGTAGAGTGAATCAACAACGTGTGCTTTGAGATGCTTACGTAGCTCTCGATAACTATGAAGTAGGGTTTCAGAGCGGCTCAAGCACTGTTGAACTTTGTGCCACTCTTCTTCGGCAAAAGACAATTGCTGCTCATCAAGCCATTTGAGAAGCAGCAGTAGATTGACGTTGCCGTGGAACTGGTTTTGCAAAGCTAAGCACGCATCCTTTACACCGCGCACACTGTAATACTGAAGGCTAAATTGCCATAGTCGTTCCAGTGTTAGTGATATTGGGGCGTGCTCTGGGCTCATAAGCTATCCATATCCTGTTCCATCTGCTCAAGCTCTTCTTGAGTGGACATCCAATCCATTTCAACTTCTTCTAGCTGTGACTTACTGCTCGCTTGGAGAGCGAGTACTTTATTCAGTTTAGCCTTATTTTCAGCTTCATACAGTGATGTGTCGGATAATTCTTGCTCAGCTTCTTCAAGAGCCTGCGTTAATTTATCCATCTGCTTTTCAAATTGAGTGAGCTTTTTACGCAGTGGTGCCGTCAGTTTACGGAACTCGGCTTCTTTACGTTTCTGCTCTTTTTTCGCTGCTGCACTGTTGGCGCCGTCTTTGGCTGGTGCCAATGCTTGTGCTTCTTTGCGCTCAACTTTCGGTTGCTCGGTTAGCCACTTGTAGTAATCGCTTAAGTCACCATCAAACGGTGCGACTTGGCGGTCGTGTACAAGGTATAAATCATCGGTAGTTGCACGCAGTAGGTAACGGTCGTGCGATACGATAACCATTGCGCCTTCAAACGTCTGCAGGGCAAAAGTCAGCGCTTGACGCATGTCGAGATCCAAGTGGTTGGTTGGTTCATCGAGTAGCAACAGGTTCGGTTTTTGCCATACCAGTAGCGCCAGAACTAAACGCGCTTTTTCACCACCAGAGAAGGGTGCCACTTTATCGAGCGCTTTTTCACCTTGGAAACCGAAGCTACCTAGGTAATCACGCAATTGTTGCTCGGTGTGTTTAGGGGCAATCTGCATCATGTGCTGCAGCGGTGTTTCTTCTGGGTGCAACGTTTCTAACTGGTGCTGTGCAAAGTAACCAATCTTAACGCCTTGCGAATAACTCAGTTCACCGCCTTGCTGTTTAAGTTCGCCAGAAAGCAGTTTAATCAGTGTTGATTTACCAGCACCATTTCGACCAAGTAGACCAATACGGCTACCCGGTACTAGGTTCAGGCGAATTTTCTCTAGAATCAGATTGTCATCATAGCCCGCTGATACTTCATCCATCATCATGATTGGATTTGGTAGCGCGTCTGGTTCTCTAAACTCAAAGCTGAATGGATTATCAAACTGAGCAGGCAGCACTTGTTCCATTTTCTCTAGCGCTTTAATACGGCTTTGCGCTTGGCGAGCCTTTGAAGCTTTGTAACGGAAACGGTCAATGTAGCTCTGCATGTGAGACATCTGTTTCTGCTGCTTTTGGTACATCGCTTGTTGCAGAATCAGTTTTTGCGCTCGTTGGGTTTCGAACGATGAGTAGTTACCCGTGTACTCATTGAGCTGTTGGTTTTCAACGTGCACGATGCGGTTGACGATAGGGTCTAAGAAGTCTCTATCGTGCGAGATAAGCACTAGCGTGCCAGGGTAGCTTTGTAACCAACGCTCGAGCCACATTACTGCGTCTAAATCCAAGTGGTTGGTAGGCTCATCGAGTAGCAGTAGGTCACTGCGACACAGTAGGGCTTGCGCTAGGTTCAAACGCATACGCCAACCACCTGAGAATTGAGTCAGGTTCCATGTCATTTGTTCTTGGCTAAAGCCTAGGCCATCCAGTAACTCGGCAGCACGTGCCTTTATGCTGTAACCACCAATGGTTTCAATCTTGCCGTGGATCTCTGCTACCAATGTGCCATTGTCGGCTTGTTCAGCTTTCTCTAGTTGATCTTCAAGGCCGCGGTATTCACGGTCGCCATCAATCACGTATTCAATTGCTGTTCTTTCTAATGCAGGTGTTTCTTGAGCAACCCAAGCCATTTCCCAATGGGCTGGTTTACTGAATGAACCCGCATCAATAGACAGTTCGTCCTTAATTAAGGCGAATAGCGTAGATTTACCACAGCCGTTTTTACCAACCAAACCGATCTTGTCGCCAGGGTGAAAAGTCGCAGATGCTTGGTCGAGGAGTGGCTTACCGCCGCGTAGCAATTGAATATCAGAGAAAGTAATCATAATTGAAATAGCATAGAAATTAGAGGTGAACAGACGCCTGCATAGTAGGCTGAAACCAGATAAAAGTCGATCACAATGCAATTTGCGTTATGATGCCAATAACATATTAATAACTTTTGCTTAAATTCTTGTGGCCTTGCCACCGTTTAGCCCTCAAAGGAATGTTTCAAAGGAATGAGTAATACTCCCTCGACAGACAAAGTCGTGCCAAAGGTGTTGATCATCTACGCGCACCCAGAGCCGCAAACCTCTATTGCTAACCAGATGATGGTTAAGAAGGTAGAGTCGCTCGGTCATGTCAAAGTTCATGATCTCTACGCCATCTACCCTGACTTCTTTATTGATGTGCCTTATGAGCATGAATTGCTCCTTCAGTACGATGTTATCGTGTTTCAGCATCCTCTGTTCATGTATTCCTGTCCTTCATTGTTAAAAGAGTGGTTTGATCGCGTGTTAGGCAAGGGCTTTGCTTTTGGTGAGCAAAGTGCGCTTAAAGGCAAACACTGGCGCAGTGTGATTACTACCGGTGGTAAAGAAGAGGCGTTTGGTGCCGCAGGTTATAATAAATATCCATTACAAGAGATCTTGCAACCATTCGAGCTCACCGCTGCTTTGTGTCAAATGAACTGGATATCCCCTTTGGTTTTACACTGGGCACGAAATGTCACCGATATGACGCGTTACCAACACGCCGAAGCGTATCGAAATTGGTTGCGAGACCCGCTACAAGATATAGGAGCAGATGATGGCTCTGACTAATGATTTTCTACAAAGTAGCGTTATATTTTTAGCGGCTGCTGTGGTTGCGGTTCCTATCGCACAGCGCGCTGGTTTGGGTTCAGTCCTCGGTTACCTATTAGCAGGTGTGGCAATTGGCCCATGGGGGCTGGGCTTAATCAGTGATGTAGAGGCGATTCTGCACTTCTCCGAATTCGGGGTGGTACTGCTGCTCTTCCTGATTGGTTTAGAGCTTAACCCGAAAAAACTGTGGCAGATGCGAGCCCCCATTCTCGGGTTGGGCGGCGCGCAAGTGCTGATCACCACTCTAATTATTACCGCCATCGCCTGTCTATTTGGATTAACCTGGCAAACCAGTCTCGTGATAGGTATGGGTTTGGCGCTGTCTTCGACTGCGATTGCCTTGCGTGTTATTGAAGAGCGAGAGCTCGGCGGCAAAGAAGCAGGGCAGTCGGGCTTTGCAGTACTGCTTTTCCAAGATATCGCTGTTATTCCAATGCTAGCAATGTTGCCTCTACTTGCGGGTAATACCGGCGGTAGCTGGGCTGACATGCTGTGGATGCTGGGTGGCGTGATTGGCCTACTGGTCGGTGGCCACTTCTTGTTGAGACCACTTTTCCGATACGTAGTGATGAGTGGTGTGCGTGAGTTATTCACCGTCGCGGCGCTGTTACTTGTGATTGGTATTGCTGTGATCATGCAACGGATTGGCTTGTCGATGGCATTAGGTACCTTCCTAGCGGGCGTACTTCTGGCTGAAAGTGAATATCGACACGAGCTTGAGATCGCGATTGATCCATTCAAAGGTTTACTGCTTGGTCTGTTCTTTATCTCTGTGGGTATGGCGGTAAACCTAGGTCTACTGGCAGAAAGCCCATTCGCAATACTTATTGCAGTGTCGTCGCTAGTCGTATTGAAAGGTTTGGTGCTGTATGCGCTGGCTCGTATCTTCGGCACTCAAGCTAAAGCACGTAGCCGAATGGCGATGATTCTTAGCCAAGGTGGTGAGTTTGCTTTCGTTATTTTTACCGCGGCGAGTGCGCAGGGCATCTTAAGTGGCGAACAGGTGTCGTTCTTACTGGTAGTAGTGAGCCTGTCTATGGTGACCACGCCACTAATGCTTAAGCTGCAAGATAAGTTCTTTGCTCGTCAACTGAACCAAATCAGCGAAAGTGCGATGTCTTCGGATGTGGTTGATCGCAGCCCTCGAGTGATCATTGCTGGCTTTGGTCGCTTCGGTCAGATCATCGGTCGCTTGATGTACGCCAACAAGATTCGTATCACTGTCCTTGAAAGTGATGCCAGCCAAATACACATCCTTAGAAAGTTCGGCTACAAAGTCTTTTACGGAGACTCGACTCACCTAGAGCTATTACGCGCAGCCGGTGCTGATAAAGCAGAGGCGATTGTGTTGTGTACTGACTCCCCTGATGAAATCATGAAAACCGTCGATTTATGTAAGCAGCACTTCCCACGCTTAAAGATCTTGGCGCGTGCACGAAGCCGTGTTGAAGCGTATCAACTACTTAACCACGGTGTGAGTAACTATTCGCGTGAAACCTTCCTTGGAGCATTGGATTTAGGTCGTCAAACATTGACTGAACTTGGCATGCATCCATATAAAGCGAAGCGAGCAGAAGCACACTTTAGAAAGTTGGATAATGGTATGCTGAAAGAGTTGCTGCCTCAGCATAACGAAGATGCCGAGTTAGCCCAAAGAGCGAAAGAGGCTCGTAAAGAACTTGAAGAGATCTTTGGACACGAGATGGAAAACGATCACCAATCTCGAAACTATTGGCAGTAGCTTGAAGTGATAACTCATGCTTGAGCTTAGAAATAGAGCTTGGGCATAGAAATAACAGACTATAGAACTAACCTAATAATAAACGCGGTCTCTGCTTAACTTATCAATAAAGTGAGTGGGAAGAACCGCGAATCCAGAGTAGTAAAGGATATGAACGTGAAACAGAAAAAACGCTTTATCGCAGGGGCAAGCTGCCCAAGTTGCAGTACTCAAGACACACTCCGTTGGTGGATTGAAAATAATATCGAGCTGGTGGAATGTGTCGATTGTGACTTCACAGAACAGCGTAAACCGAAAACTGTAGAGAAATCTGAACACGCGAATCAAGAAATGATCGGTATTTTTAAGCCAGAATGATTGAGTTTCGTTAATTGATCCCCATAATATCCCGGTACAGATTTTTTCCTAAGCTCAACTGTTCGAGCTTAGTCCAAACCTCCTTGGAGCTCTCATGAAAATTGAAAAGAACGTAGTAGTTAGTGTTGCATATCAAGTGAAACTTGAAGATGGCGTAGTAGTTGACCAATCAACTGCAGAAGCTCCACTAGATTACCTTCACGGTCACAACAACCTAATTACAGGTCTTGAAAAAGAGCTTGAAGGCAAAGTAGCTGGCGACAAGTTCTCAGCAACGGTTACTCCAGAAGACGCTTACGGCGAGCACAACGATGACTTAGTTCAACGTGTTCCTGCAGACGTATTCCAAGGTGTTGAGCAAATCGAAGTTGGCATGCGTTTCCTAGCTGATACTGACCAAGGTCCAATCCCAGTTGAAGTTACTGAAGTAGATGGCGACGAAGTTGTTGTTGATGGTAACCACATGCTAGCTGGCCAAACTCTAACGTTTGACGTTGAAGTTGTAGCGGTTCGTGAAGCGACTGAAGAAGAAGTTCAACACGGTCACGTACACCAAGAAGGCGGCTGTGGCGGTCACGATCACGATCATGACCACGAAGGCGGTTGCTGTGGTGGCGAAGGCCATGACCACGGTGAAGAGAAAAAAGACGGCTGTTGCGGCGGCGGTAGCTGTGGTTCTCACTAATACCGAATTAACGGTTTAGTTTAAGAATCTTGAAAGCCTCCCTTGTGGAGGCTTTTTGCGTTTAGGAGTCTCGCTTTTTGACCTCGCTTTTCTCTACCAAACTAAGTGTCCGCAAATCTAAGCATTCGTAAAAGTTTGGTTTTCGTTATCAGACATCGAACCATGGATGTGGTATTGATAGCACAACATTATAAGACGACGTCAGTGGAGAGTTTGCATGTCACAGCCTTTTTCAATTGCCATTCATGGTGGTGCAGGAACTATCTTGCGAGAGCAAATGAGCGATGCATTAAAAACGGGTATTACCGAGGCTTTGGAGAAGTCGGTTTTGGCTGGCTATCAAGTTTTGCAATCGGGTGGCGATGCGTTGGATGCAGTGGTTGCGTCAGTCAAGGTGATGGAAGACAGCCCGCATTTTAATGCCGGTAGGGGCTCTGTTTTAACTCATGATGAATTTGTTGAGATGGATGCTTCTGTGATGCACGGTCGCGAAATGGATGCGGGTGCTATTGCAGGTGTCCGCCATATTAAAAACCCGATAGAGTTGGCTCGTGACGTGATGCTTAAAAGCGACCACGTACTGCTGATTGGTGAAGGCGCAGAGAGGTTTGCGTTTGAGCATGAGTATACTTTCACCGAGCAAGATTACTTCTTTACTGAGCGTCGTTATGACCAACTTCAGTCGATGAAAGAGAAAGGCATCTTTGCTTTGTCTGAAGCGAAATATGATGAGCAACAAGCTCAAAAATACCCAGACGATAAAAAGTACGGCACGGTTGGCGCAGTAGCATTAGACCAAGCCGGTAACTTAGCTGCAGCAACCAGTACCGGTGGCGTGACCAATAAGAAGTATGGTCGTGTGGGAGATTCTCCGATCATTGGTGCAGGAACCATCGCTGAAAATGGCAATGTTGCCGTCTCAACAACCGGGATGGGTGAGTTCTTCCTACGTAAAATGGTCGCCAGTGATGTCGCAGCACGAATGCGTTATCTGAAAGAAGATGTGCACACCGCTTGTGAAACGATCATTCAAGGTGAATTGAAAACCATGGGTGGAGAAGGTGGCTTGATCGCTATCGATGGCCAAGGCGATATACATTTTGGTATGAACAGCTCAGGAATGTATCGTGCAAGCGTTGATACTCAAGGTCGTGTTGAAGTGAAGATTTATGCCGACGACTAAGTTGGTATCGGCTTAATTGGCTTTAGCTTATTCACTGAGATGAAATAAACAAGAGGGCGACAGATGAGTATCTGTCGCCCTCTTAGTTTTCTATGTCCCGTCCTGAAATGTGTTTACACATTGAGGACGAGAAACTAACGATATGCGTCGTTAGATTTAATTGGTTATTTTGAACCGCACTTAATAGTGTGGAGGTGGCGTCTCTTCTGATGCGTCAGCTAGATTAGAGCCATCCATATTTTTTACTTTGCCAACCACGAACTTCATCTGATCTTGCATTCTCGTGATTAACATTTGTTGTTGGCTAAGCGCTTCATTGAGTTCTTCAATGGTCTGTTCTTGGAAAGCTAGCTGACACTCTAGGTCATTTACGCGGCTTTCTAGTTGTTCAACTCGCTTTTCTGTCATCGTTCTTAATCCACATTCCAAGCTTGGGCAATGCCCGCAGAGGTGCCCGATATCACACGGTTCTTATCATCAAAGGCTGCATCATACACTACCGCACGAGGAGGGCGAGCATCTTTTAATGGCTCAGCATCGTGGCGAGAAATTCGCTTGCCATCCTGAGTATTCCACACACTCACTTGGCTGGATGGTGTGCCCGTCACCAACATACTGCCGTCATCAGAAAAACGCGCACTCGAGAAAATCAACTGTCGAGACCAGCTTTGCAATTGCGCTTGAGGTTCGCCCGTTTCAAGATCCCAAATCATCGCTTGATTGCCGCCATCAGAGGTAAAAGCCAGCTCGCCATCGCGTTGTAGCGCGACTCGTACTACTCTTTGTTCATGCTCAAAGGTGCGTAATACCAAGCCTGACTCGGTATCCCACAGGTAGGCTTTATAGTCGTTGCCACCTGATAATGCGTAGCGACCATTGGAAGAAAGGGAAACAGAATTAACTTTTTCTCGGTGAGCAAGGAACTCAAGACGGCGTCCGGTGACTAAGTCCACATAGATCGCTTTGCCATTAGACAGGCCAAGCAATACTTTTTCACCATTGCTAGAGATATCGACATCGCGAATTAAGCCATCGGAGATAGACCAAAGCCCTTGTGCTTGAGTCCAAGAGAGGTCCCAAACGGCGAAGTTCATCTGGCTTGCGGTAATGGCAAAGCGGCCATTGTCCGAGATACGGATACGCGATACTTGGTTTTCTAATTGATCTTGTGGGCCGAGTTGAGCTAACTCTTTGTTTTCGGCAAGGTCCCAAAGCAATAGTTGTTTTTTCTGAGAGTAGAGCAGGGCGAAGCGTCCATCTCTGCTAAGGGCAAAGCTGGTGGCACCATTGGGTTCAATTTCCCAACGTTGCTCATCATCTTGGAAGAAAAAACATCCATTTAACAAGGCGATGACAATTGTACATAGCAATGAGTGGAAAAATATTCGCATCACATCTAATAATCCGGTTTGTGTCGAAAGACATATAACTAGTATATTGTTATAACTAACGTATTCACACCAATCTAATCATTAGATTTGTGCACAATAACCAATGGCTTGGCCATTAATTGGAGAATTCAATGAAATCAGTTTTAAAAGTATCACTGCTTGCCGCAACGGTTATGCTAGCAGTTGGTTGTCAGAAAGAAGAACCAAAGGCAGAAGCTCCACAGGTTGAAGAAGTTAAAGTTGAAGCAGTAAACTTTAAAACAGAAGACGACAAAGCGGCATACGCAATCGGCGTATCTTTCGCTAACTACCTAAGCACAAGCATTGATAAGCCAAGCGAGCTAGGTATTAACCTAGACAAAGATATGGTTCTTCAAGGTATCGAAGACGTATTCGCAGAGAAAACTGCACTGAACGAAGAAGAAACTCGCGCAGCTCTTGAAGCTCTAGACAAGCGTGTTGCTGAAACGATGCAAGCACAAGCGGCAGAAAAATCTGCAGAAGTGAAGAAAGCCGGTGATGACTTCCGCGCTGAGTTCGCTAAAACTGAAGGCGTTAAGCAAACTGAATCTGGTCTACTTTACCAAGTAATGACTGCTGGTGAAGGCGCTTCTCCAAAAGACACTGATACTGTTCAAGTTCACTACAAAGGTACGCTAACAGACGGTACTCAGTTCGACAGCTCTTACGACCGTGGTGAACCAGCAACATTCCCACTTAACCGCGTAATCCCAGGCTGGACTGAAGGCGTACAACTGATGCAAGTTGGTTCTAAGTACAAGTTCGTTATCCCGCCAGAGCTAGCATACGGTGAGCAAGACACACCGACTATCCCTGCTAACTCAACGCTAGTATTCGAAGTAGAACTACTAAACATCGATAACGCTGAAGCAGCTCCTGCACAGTAATATCGGTTAAAAGCCTCGTACTAAAATACGTTGATTGAATAAAAAGCCTAACTTTGAGTTAGGCTTTTTTTATGATTTGAAGATGAGTATTTGATTTTTAAACTTGTTCTAAATCACTAGTTGCAATGTTAGCTAGGTGTGCAATTAAAATTTTCTGATAAACTTACATAAATTTGTTGATTTTTCACACGAAGGTAAGGAATAAGTGACTACTACAGAAACAGTCAATGCAGATGTGTTACTTGAAATGGAATCAGTCCACGTTATGCCATTCAGTGAACACGATAAAATCATTCTAAGATCTTATGAGGCCGTTGTTGACGGTATTGCGAGCCTTATTGGTCCGTTTTGTGAAATCGTTTTGCACTCTTTAGAAGACCTCAATACTTCTGCGATTAAAATTGCCAACGGCGAAAATACAGGTCGTCAGGTTGGCTCGCCGATTACCGATCTTGCATTGAAGATGCTAAAAGATATTGAAGGTTCTAAGCGTAACTTCTCACGTTCATACTTCACTCGCGCTAAAGGCGGAGTGTTGATGAAGTCGATCACGGTTGCTATCCGCAACGGTGAAGACCGAGTGATTGGCCTACTGTGTATTAACGTGAATCTAGACGCGCCATTCTCACAGGTGCTGCAATCGTTCATGCCTACACAAGACGCAGACGAAGCCGCATCATCGGTTAACTTCGCTAGTGACGTTGAAGAACTTGTCGACCAAACGGTTGAACGCACCATTGAAGAAATTAACGCTGACAAATCGGTATCGAACAATACTAAGAACCGTCAGATCGTGATGGAGCTGTACGACAAAGGTATTTTCGATATTAAAGACGCGATCAACCGCGTTGCTGAGCGACTGAACATCTCTAAGCACACCGTGTACCTATACATCCGCCAACGTAAAACAGAGGATGAAGAGGGTTGCTAAGCTATACACTCCTAGTGAATGGGCCAGTCTATGGCTCACAGTCAGCAAGAAGTGCCTACCAGTTTGCCGTGGCTCTGATTAAACAGGGCCACAAACTTCACAGTGTGTTCTTCTATCAAGATGGCGTGAGTAACGGCTCAGACCTTACCGTACCGGCTAACGATGAATTTGATTTAGCTTCTGCTTGGCAAAAGCTGGCTGATGAACACGATGTTAGCCTTGAAACCTGTGTGGCAGCTGCGCTAAGACGCGGAGTGATTAGCTCTGAAGAAGCAGAGCAACATCAACTAAGTGCCTCTAACCTAGCCACTGGATTTACTCAAGCCGGATTAGGGAGCTTATCGGAAGCGCTACTAACGCAAGATAGGGTTGTGCAGTTTTGAGAAAGTTAGCCTTTATATTTAACAGTTTCCCTCATACGACCGCTGCGGGTAGAGAAGGGTTAGACGCCCTGCTTGCTGCGTCCGCATATAGTGAAGACATTGCCGTGTTCTTTGTTGGCGATGGCGTGACACAGCTTCTCAAAGCGCAGCAGCCCGACGAAACACTATCGCGTGACTACATCTCTGCATTCAAACTTATGGACCTGTACGACATCGAACAGGTGTATGTGTGTCAGCGTAGTCTGAGTCAGTTTGGTCTTTCAGCAGACAACCTGCTGATCGATGTGACCACCGTTGAAGCCGACGAGTTAACGCAGAAGTTAGCTCAGTGCCAACAGATACTGACTTTCTAGGGGACGCTATGCTTCATATTGTAAAATCAGTCGACAAACTTAAACTCGCATTGACCTATTCTCAGCCACAAGATCAGTATCTTTTGGTGGAAGATGCGGTGTATGTTTGCCTTCCCAATCATGAGTTATTCACTCAAATCTGCGCAGTAGAGCAGGTGTCGGTGTTAAAACCAGATCTCGATAGCCGAGGTTTACAACTACTTGTCTCAAGTACCATTGATCAAGTTGACTTCGATGGCTTCGTTAAACTGACGGTTTTGAGCGACAAATCAGTGACTTGGTAAGCGTCTTTTATCAGTTTGGTTAAAATTAGACCATCCTGAGCTCTAGACGGCTAAAAAAGATCTGTATATTTCTTGACACACCTCCCACTGCTGAATAGAATTTTGCGTCCCTAATTACGACTTGTGATTAGGGATAGATTTTTCACAAAGCTTACTTTCAAGTAAATTTCAGGAGCTAGTTAATGGCAACTATTAACCAGTTGGTTCGCAAACCTCGTGTAAAGCAAGTTGTTAAAAGCAACGTGCCTGCACTAGAAGCGTGCCCACAAAAACGTGGTGTATGTACTCGTGTTTACACTACTACACCTAAAAAACCTAACTCGGCACTACGTAAAGTATGTCGTGTACGTCTAACTAACGGTTTCGAAGTAACTTCGTACATCGGCGGTGAAGGCCACAACCTACAAGAGCACAGTGTTGTACTAATCCGTGGCGGTCGTGTAAAAGACCTTCCGGGTGTTCGTTACCACACTGTTCGCGGCGCACTTGACTGTGCTGGCGTTAACGACCGTAAACAAGGTCGTTCTAAGTACGGTGTGAAACGTCCTAAGTCTTAATTGATTCTCTTTTTTAAAAAGAAATCGTTAAGTAAGGCCAAACACTATTTTATTTATTAT
The DNA here is from genome assembly GCF_041467535.1 of Vibrio sp. 10N.247.311.47. Lineage (NCBI taxonomy): Bacteria > Pseudomonadati > Pseudomonadota > Gammaproteobacteria > Vibrionales > Vibrionaceae > Vibrio > Vibrio sp. 10N.247.311.47. Next base: position 2,984 of record NZ_JBFSUR010000013.1, on the reverse strand, counting down.
TCTGAAAAGTTTTGGAAAAAACCTGAAGAAGACAACGGAGAATATCCATGCCACGTCGTCGCGTAATAGGTCAGCGTAAGATCCTTCCAGATCCTAAGTTCAAATCTGAATTGCTGGCAAAATTCGTTAACATCCTTATGGTTGACGGAAAGAAATCTACTGCAGAAAAAATCGTTTACACTGCACTAGATTCAATGGCTGAGAAGTCTGGTAAAGACCACTTAGCTGTATTTGAAGAAGCTCTTGAAAATGTTCGCCCAGCGGTAGAAGTTAAATCTCGCCGTGTAGGTGGTTCAACTTACCAAGTACCTGTAGAAGTTCGTCCGGTTCGCCGTAACGCTCTTGCTATGCGTTGGGTAGTTGAAGCTGCGCGTAAGCGTGGTGAAAAATCTATGGCTCAACGCCTAGCTGCTGAAATGCTAGACGCGTCTGAGAACAAAGGTACTGCGGTTAAGAAACGTGAAGACGTTCACCGCATGGCTGACGCAAACAAAGCGTTCGCACATTACCGTTGGTAATACCTTTTTAGTGCTGCAAGGTTCCTTGCAGCACTTCTTTAGTTCCTATGCTTATGCTAGGAACTATTGCTATTTCTAGGGCAAGCAATTTTTAGCGAAGCATCGCTTTTAAGGCATAATCTAGACATAGCAATAGTCCCTAAGTCTCTAATAAGAGGATTCAACCGTGGCTCGTAAAACTCCTATAGAGCAATACCGTAATATCGGTATCGTTGCTCACGTAGATGCAGGTAAAACAACCACAAGTGAACGTATTCTGTTCTATACCGGTCTTTCTCACAAAATCGGCGAAGTTCACGATGGTGCAGCAACCATGGACTGGATGGAGCAAGAGCAAGAGCGCGGTATTACGATCACTTCAGCAGCAACCACTACGTTTTGGCGTGGTATGGAAGCTCAGTTCTCGGACCACCGTATTAACATCATCGACACTCCTGGACACGTTGACTTCACAATCGAAGTAGAACGTTCTTTGCGTGTACTTGATGGTGCAGTTGTTGTGTTCTGTGGCTCATCTGGTGTTGAACCTCAGTCAGAGACAGTATGGCGTCAAGCTGATAAGTACCAAGTTCCACGTATGGTTTTCGTTAATAAAATGGACCGTACCGGCGCAGACTTCTTGCGCGTAGTTGAACAGATCAAGGACCGCTTAGGCGCAACTCCTGTTCCAATTCAACTGAACATTGGTGCTGAAGAAAACTTCCAAGGCGTTGTCGATCTTATCAAGATGAAGGCAATTAACTGGAACGAAGCTGACCAAGGCATGACTTTCACGTACGAAGATATTCCTGCAGACATGCAAGAAATGGCTGAAGAATATCGTACAGAACTTGTTGAAGCTGCTGCAGAAGCAAATGAAGAGCTGATGGATAAGTACCTTGAAGAAGGTGAACTAACAGAAGCTGAAATCAAACAAGGTCTTCGTACTCGTACCCTTAATAATGAAATTGTACTTGCTACTTGTGGTAGTGCATTCAAAAACAAAGGTGTACAAGCTGTTCTAGATGCAGTTGTTGATTTCCTTCCTTCTCCAGTCGATGTGCCTGCAATTAAAGGTATCGATGAAGACGAGAATGAAGCAGAGCGTCACGCGGACGACAAAGAACCGTTCTCAGCGCTAGCATTTAAGATCGCAACAGACCCATTTGTTGGTACTCTTACCTTCATCCGTGTTTACTCTGGTGTTGTAGAAAGCGGTAAAACTGCTTACAACTCTGTGAAGAAACAACGTGAACGCTTAGGTCGCATTGTTCAAATGCACTCAAACAAGCGTGAAGAAGTAAAAGAAGTACGAGCAGGTGACATCGCAGCCATCATTGGTCTGAAAGATGTAACTACTGGTGAAACCCTTTGTGACCAGAACCATAAGATTGTTCTTGAGCGCATGGAGTTCCCAGACCCAGTTATTCAGATCGTTGTAGAGCCAAGCTCTCAAGCTGATCAAGATAAAATGACTATCGCTCTAGGTAAACTAGCAGCGGAAGACCCATCGTTCCGCGTTGATATGGATGCGGAAACTGGCCAGACTCTGATTTCTGGTATGGGTGAACTACACTTAGATATCATCGTTGACCGTATGAAGCGCGAATTTAGCGTGAACTGCAACGTTGGTAACCCGCAAGTGGCTTACCGTGAGACTATTCGTGGTACAGCGAAAGCGGAAGGTAAATTTATCCGTGAACATGGTGGTAAAGGTCAGTACGGTCACGTATGGCTGAAACTGGAACCATCAGAAGCTGGCGAAGGCTTTGTCTTTGTGGATGAAATTGCCAATGGTATCGTACCGAAAGAGTTTATCGCTTCAGTTGCTAAAGGCGTTGAAGAGCAGATGAACAATGGTGTGCTTGCTGGCTATCCAGTTTTGGATATCAAAGCTACACTATATGATGGTTCTTACCATGAAACAGATTCAAGTGAGATGGCGTTTACAATCGCTGCCTCTATGGCTTTCAGAACGGGTGCACTTGAAGCGCAACCGGTTCTGCTTGAGCCTATGATGAAAGTTGAAGTAACTACTCCAGAAGACTGGATGGGTGACGTTGTTGGCGATATTAACCGTCGTCGCGGCATCATCGAAGGTATGGACGAGGGGACAGCTGGCCTGAAGATAATTCGTGCACAAGTTCCGTTGTCTGTCATGTTCGGTTACGCAACTGATTTACGTTCTGCGACACAAGGTCGTGCTTCTTACTCTATGGAGTTTAGTGAGTACGCTGAAGTGCCTAACAATGTTGCAAAAGCAATCATTGCAGAGCGTGGTTAAACAAAAGGAAGGCATTTTTTTTCATTTTTTGAAAGAACAATGCGTCCAAATATTGCGCTAACGAGAGTTGGCGCATAAAATAGCAATTTCTGGCGCGTCTCGCTCAATAATGAACGTGGCGAATCATAACTAGGAAGGAACACGATTGTGTCTAAAGAAAAATTTGAACGTACGAAACCGCACGTAAACGTTGGTACTATCGG